>WRMT01000209.1 GCA_009777005.1 Methanobrevibacter sp.
AATTACTCAGTTAAGAGTTTCTGGGGAGAAAATCCCACACAACTGGGATTGAGAAAATCATAACAATCTTCTCACTGATTATCGAAGAACGGAGACCCTATCCTGTCGCACATTATTATTATTATTATTAAAAATTCTATAAATAAACAGTAGTCTGTAAAGTAAAAAAATTTTTATTATATTAATTAATTGTTAGGTTGCATTATTTAGTATTTATGAAACCAAGAAACAACTCATGTAGTTATTATTGAATGGTGATGTATTAAGTTTTTCGGTGAATGTTGTTACATATTTCTTAAGGTTGAATTCAGCTCTTAATACCATGTATAGTGATAAAAAGATTGTTTTTCACATTCTTAATGCTTCTGCTTCTTAAACTAGTGTTAATTATTTTAGTGATCTTTGTGATGATGGACTTTCAGAAGGAATTATTACGTGTAGGCATTGTAATCTTGATTTAAATAACAATAGACAGGTTTTAAATCATAAATTAAATATTAATGTAGTTAAAACCATAGCTATTTAATCCAATATTTTTGCTATTGATTTTATTAAAATTCCATATTATTGAAAGAAAAAAAGAAAATAGATGGGATACTATTAAAACTAATCCTATACATAGGATTGTTGTTTTTTTACTTATGTTTCCAAAAGTTATATTAAAAAATAAAAGTTATTGTATAATCTTTTGAAAATCTAAAAATTAAAACTAATGTCAAAAACAAAGACTAAAAATAAAAATATTTTGAAAAATATATATAAAAATATTAATAATATAAACTTTAAATAAGATATTAATGAAAGAAAATCGAGGATTATTAGTTGGTAGAATGCAACCTATTCATAATGGTCATCTTCAAGTTATTAAAAAAACATTTGAAGAAGTTGATGAATTAATAATAGGAATAGGCAGTGCTCAATTAAGTCATTCAATTAAAGATCCTTTCACAGGTGGAGAAAGGATAATGATGCTAACTAAAGCATTATCTGAAAATAGTATTGATTCATCTAACTACTATATTATACCATTAGTAGATATTCTAATGAATGCTGTATGGGTATCACACGTTAAGATGTTAACCCCTCCTTTTAAGAAAGTTTTTAGTGGAAATCCATTGGTACAACAATTATTCAAAGAAGAAAACTTTGATGTAATTATACCTCCATTGTTTAATAGAACAGAACTTTCAGGAACAGAAGTAAGAAAAAGAATGATAAATGATGGAGATTGGAAATCTTTAATCCCGAACTCAGTTGTAAATATTATTAACAAAGTAAATGGAATTGAAAGAATAAAGCATTTATCTCAAAAAGAAATTAGTGAAAAAATAGAATAAAGTCATTTGATTTAATCATTTATTTTTAAATAATAAGGATTATAATAATTATGAGAATATTAATTAATTTTTTTACTCTTAATAAATAATAATTATAATAATTATGAGGATATTAAATAATTGTTTTACTTTTAATAATAATTAAATAATTTTTTTTTAAAATAATAATAATTGAAGATATATTTTTATATAAAACAATAATCAATGAAAGGGATAATAATGATTGTTAAAATTGTTGAAAAAGATGATGAATATTATAAAATAGCTGATCTTGTCGATTCATTAAAAAAAAGTAGTAAAGTTGATGAATCAGGAGCTATTTTCACATTTGAAGGAATTGTTAGAGGAAAAGAAAAAGATTTAAATGTGGATAAATTGATTCTATCAACTCCAGATAAAGAAAAAACGGAAAATGAACTTAAATTAATAGCTGAAAGCGTGAAATCTAAATTTGGAGTCTTTGAAATAGCTATTATTCATTATATTGGTGAATTCTATACTGGGGACACTTTATTCTTAGTTGCTGTTTTGGGACCTCATAGAAATGAAACTTTAGATGCATTAAAAGAGACAATAGAAAAAACTAAGTTTGATCTTGAATTTAAAAAAGAAGAAATATCTAATACAGGTACAAAAATAATAATGGCAGGAGGATAAATCATATTTACTGAAAGAGGATTTATTTTTAAAAAATAGAATTTAAAACAAGGAATACTGAAAAATATATAAAAAATCAAATATTAGAGAGAGTTTAACATTAAAAGTAGGAAAAGTTTATATACTTGTAATAAATAATAATAATAATAATTAAAAAAGTATTAATAAAAATTATTGAAAAAAATTGGATTTTTAAAAACTTTAGGTTTGCAACTCTGTTAAATCTCTGATTTTTTAAATTTTATAAAAACAAGTTTAAATGGGATATTTTGAGAAAGAATATATATTAAACAATTATTTATTTAAAAAAATATCTAATGAACATGATTTATCAAAATTTAGTTGTGATTCAGATGATTTAAACGATTTTATAAAAAATGATGCATTAAAACAACAAGAAGAAAAATTGAATATCACTCAACTTGTTATTTGTGATGAAAAAATAATAGGATTTTTTTCATTATTAGCTGATACTCTAAAATTAAAGGACATTGGAGATGATGAAACTAAAAAAATCATTAAATCACAAACAACTACAAGTAAAGAATTACCTGCTGTAAAAATAGGTAGGTTTGCAATATCAAAAGAATATTCTAATCAAGGTATTGGATCTCACATAATACATCTATCATACTTAATATAATAAATTTATCAGAAAAAGAATTAGGATTAAGATTTATAATTTTAGAAGCTTATGCAAAGGCTTATAATTTTTATAAATATAATAATTTTGTTAATATTAAAAAACATGATAATGAATTAGAAAAATTAGATATAATAATTCAAAAAAATCCTTATCAAAGATTTTATTTATATTCCGACTTAAAAAAGATTTTAAGATGAAAAAGGTATTGTTCTTTCACTAGCTAATTTATCTAATTTTTTTCTAAATTCTTTATCTTTTTTTGTAGGGGGTTCTTCCATTCTTTTTAAAAAAATCTGTGCATCTTTTCCTTTCAATGGAGGAGTTTCACCAATTGGTCTTGCCATCTACATGTCTCCTTTTAAATTAATTAACTAGTTAAACTTTCTAATTGGATCCATATAAATTTTACTTATATAAGTTAAATTGATTATTAATTAAGATTATTTTTAATAAACCTGATACTTATAAAGAGGGAAAAAATTACATAATCATTAAATGAAAAATAAAACACAAATAAAAATAGAAGTGCAAAGAAACTACTTTAAAAAATAAAGTAAAAAAAAAACTCTGGAGCATTTTATAATATCCGAGGATATTTGTTAACAAGTAATATAACATGATAACATTTAATAGACAATTTCCAAATTTGTGTTATAATAATTATTTTAAATAAATGAATGTGAAAATATGCTTAAATCAAACAGATTTATTAGAGATAGTGTTCATGGAAATCTTTCTTTAAATGATTTTGAAATGAAAGTCTTAGATTCACCTGAAGTTCAAAGACTTCGAAGAATTAAACAACTTGGTTTTACATCATTAATTTATCCTGGAGCTAATCATTCTAGGTTTGAACACTCAATAGGAGCTATGTTTTTAGGATCAAAATTAGCTAACCATCTTGAATTATCTGATTATAATAAAGAATTGGTCAGAATTTCAGCTTTACTTCATGATGTAGGACATGGTCCATTTTCACATGTTTCTGAAGCTGTTTTAGATGTTAATCATGAGAAATTAACAGCTAAAGTATTGAAAAATACTCTTTTGAATGAAATTATTAGTGAAAAATTTGATATTGAAGAGATTATACATATTATTCAAGGAAAAGGTACTTTTGGTCCCATTATAGCAGGAGAATTAGATGTAGATAGAATGGATTATTTAATCAGAGATTCTCACTATACTGGTGTAGCTTATGGCATCATTGATGTAGAAAGAATAATAGCTAACATGAAGCTGAATCAATATTTATTTTTAGATATTAAAGGTGTTCAAGCTGCTGAATCAGCACTAGTAGCTAGATATCAAATGTATCCTAGTGTTTATCAACATCATACCACTAGAATTATTAATTCTATGTTTAGAAGATGTTTAATTAGAATGAATAAGGAAAAAATAATTGATTTTTCAAAGATGTACCACTATGATGATTCAGATATTATAAATATTTGTAGAAATCAGGAAGGATATGTAAAAGATATTATTGAAAGACTAGACAATAGAAATCTCTTAAAAAATGTTAATTCTACTCCTTTAAATGAATTTGAAAGACCTCAAGATGTTTTTAAAATAAAAAAAGAAGAATTAAAAAAATCTGAAGAACAGATTAGTGAGGATATGGAGATTGAAAGAGATTATGTTATTTTAAATATTCCAGAATATCCAAATTTTAGTGAAATGCAAACTCAAGTTTCATTTAGAGGTAAATTATTCCATTTGAGTGATATTTCAAGTATTGTTGGAGCTTTAAAAGTCGCAAGGTTCAACTATCCAGATATTTGTTTATATGTCCCTAAAGAAGATAGACATAAATTTGAAAAATTTGATTTGGAAGATTACTTAGAACTTCCTGAAAAATCAGAAAATAGCTTTGATGCAATGTATTCTGACCAATCAAAGTTATTAATATAATGAATTAAAATTATTAGTTTAATTAAAATTAAAAAAATCAAGTATAAAAATTAAAAAAAAAAATACTTATATAATTAGTTATTTTTAAAAAAATATTAAACAATATTAAAATATGTGAAAAAATGATTATTATAGCTATTACTGGTGCAAGTGGAGTTATTTATAGTGTAAAACTTATTAAAGCTCTCAATGATTTAAATATTGAAACTGGTGTTGTTATTAGTGAACCTGCAGAAATTATACTTGAATATGAGTTAGGAATCAAATTAGACTATATAAAAGAAATAGCTAGTCAATATTTTGAAGTTAATGATTTAACAGCTTCAATAAATAGTGGTTCTTTTCAATTTGATTCTTTAGTTATTGTTCCTTGTTCAATGAAAACATTGTCCTCAATAGCTAATGGATATGCTAATAATTCTATTTCAAGAGTAGCTGATGTAGCTTTAAAAGAAAATAGAAAAATAGTTATTGTTGCAAGAGAAACCCCACTTAGATCTGTTCATTTAGAAAATATGTTAAAAATTTCTAAAGAAGGAGGAATAATTCTACCAGCTATGCCTGCTTTTTATCATAAACCCGAAAATATTGATGATATTTCTAATTTTATTGTTGGGAAAATATTAGATTCATTAAATATTGAAAATGATTTATTCAAACGATGGGAATAGCTATTTATATTAATATATAACTTTTTAAATATACAATATCATTAGATTGTACATTTTTTAAATAAACTTATTTTTGAAACATAATATACTTTTTTAGATAATTTTAAATAAAATATAATGTTCATAAGATTATAATAATAAAAATAATAATTTTTAAGTACACTTATTAAATTCAAGTATACTTTTAAATAAAATATAATGTTCATAAGATTATAATAATAAAAATAATAATTTTTAAGTACACTTA
>WRMT01000210.1 GCA_009777005.1 Methanobrevibacter sp.
AATTTAATAAGAATTTTTTTTCATAATTTTATTTAATAATTTAATTTTTTATAAAAATAATTTTTTAAAGCGAAATAATATAAACATATTAAAGTAATAATAATTAGATTATATTTAATAAAATTATAATAATTTTTATTTTAGTAATAAATAAATTATTGAAAAATAGCTAAGTTTTAATATTTAAATAGTAAAAATATGGATTTTAAATTATAATGGCATTTTATCAAGGTAGGGAATTTTTATCATGTATTCTTACAATCTCATCTACTCTATCAAAATCAGTATCAAAACTAATTAATTCAAACCAACTATAAAATTAGAATCTATGAATAATATTTTATCCATTTTCCACCTTTTTTAATTCTTTAACACTATCAAATGGTTCTTTAGCTGTTCCCAAACCAACAATAGCATCTAGACTTTGTTTTTGCTCTTTTTTAATTCATTATTAACTCCTTTTCTAATGTATTCATTCATTAAATTGTTTTGTGTCTCATTTTTATCAATAGCTATTTTTTTAACTCTTTTTAAAAGAGAATCCTCTATTTTTATTGTAGTTTTTATTAACTGCATAATTTTCCACCTACTGGAAGTTTTTACATTTAAACCTCATTAATCTTATTATTTAATTTTTTCTTAAAAATGATTTAGAAAAAAATATATTGAACTTGGCTTCATTAACTGATAAGAAATAAACATAAAAAAATAGGTAACAATAAGATAAAAGAATTCAATTAAAGAAAAAAGTTTTTTTTGTTAATTAAAATAACAAATCATAAATTCACAACATTTTTTTTATTTTTCATGAAGACTTAAGAATTAGTTGTAGTTAACCAATTTAAAAACAAGATATTAGAACTTAGATTCAGTAATTGATAAGAAATGAACATAAGAAAACTGATAAAGGGAAAAAATTAGATAAAAAAAAGTTTCAAAAATTAATTCAAAAAGAATAAAAAGAAGAGAATAATTTGACTTTCATATTTTACCATGTACGAGGTTGATCCCACCAATTCTGCCCTCTCATAGAAATTGAATGATCTATTTCATGTTGTGGAGCTCTTATTACACTTTGGAAAGAAATTTGAACTTCCACACACTTCATTTCAGCTGTGTAATTTCCCCAAACATTGTAAGGCACAGTTTTGTGTGTGGCAAGATAATCATGATAAAGCTTTGAATGATATGCATCATGAACAATACAAGTAGCATACCATGTTGTTGAATAGGTTGATGTCGAATCACCAACATAAAATGTAGGAGGATTCTCATAGGCAGCCATTCCACTTGAAGTACTCTGTTTTATTCTGTCAATGTATGACGTTACAAGTTCATAATCTTTTGGAGATTGTTTAATCACATCAAGGGCTTTTCGAGTGTTAACCATAAAAGTAGCATCACCAACAATTTCAATTGGTTTTATTTTTTTCCATTGTGCATAATAAGTAGTACTTTGGGTTGGTTTAGTCTCTACAGTTACTTTTGTTCCACCAGATTTCTTAGTATACCATCCGTTAAATGTATGACCTGAGCGTGTTGGTGTAGCTAAAGTTCCAATAACTTTTTTATTAGCTATTTTCTTAGATGTAGTTGTTACAAATCCACCATTAGCATCAAATTTCAATGTGTGAACGTTGGATTGCCACTGTGCATATAGAATCACATTCTTATTAATTTTTGTATTTGTACTTATCCTTGTACCTCCTGATTTTTTTGTGTACCATCCTTTAAAGGAATATCCTGAGAGTTTTGGTGTTGTAGGAAGCCTAGTTATCTTAGAACCTTTTTTCACATCTGTTTCCATGATTTTTTTATTTCCGATTGTTCCGCCGTTTGCATCCCATCTTATTTTACATACTGCTGTTTTTTCTTTAGATTCCACATTATAAACTTTATTTTCCTCATTAAATGATTCAACTGCTGCACTTACAGGTGCTATTATACCAACTATAGTTACAGCAAATATTAACAATACTACTATAGTTTTAATTTTCATTATTTTTTCCCTCCTAATCCTCATTTATCATAAAGTTGCATAGTTAATATTTATATATTCTCTCATAGTTTCATCAATTAAAAACAGATATTAAAATGTTATAAAAAAAAGTGAAGTCAAATTATTTAAACTATAATGAAGGTTTTATTATCTTTTATAAAAATTTTATTAAACATTGTTTTTTTAATATTATATTTAAATAAATTGTTTATAATGAAATATTTTTATATATAAAAAAGTATTTATCGAATTATTACATAAAATATAAATAATGAGGTTCAAGAAAATTGAAGGTAAAAAAATACATGTTCGTGAGTCTAATAAAGGATGGACCATAATTATACTGCCTAATTATATTAAAATAGATTGTTATCAAGGTTTCACAAATATACGTTTTAAATCTGGAGGAATCTCTATTCCAGTAATATATGATAATTTGGAAATGATAATAGCTATTATAAAAAAACACATAATAAGCTATAGGACTATTAATAATCTTATTTTAATAAAAAAACTAATAGGTGCTTTAAATGATTGAAATAACACTTGTTAAGGAGTTTAAAGGAAAAGATTTAGTAAAAATTTTTGAAAAAAAATATGGATCTATGGATAGTATCAAGAGGGTATTTGAGAGGGGAAAAGGAAATGTGAAATTAGAACTTGATTTAGATGATTGGAAGTATTTTTTAAAACACACAAATGAACTTGTAAGAGAAACAAAAATTATATACACAGAAAATCCAGAAATAACTATGAAAGATATTTCACTTTTGAGTTTTATTAAAAATCAAAAACCTCAATCTATTAAAGAATTAGCTGATTTGGCAAAAAGAGATATTAGTACTATTCAAAGAAAAGTAACTATTTTAAAAAATGAAGGATTAATTGAAATTAAGAATGGAACAAAAAACCGCAAAGTCCCTATCTTTAACTATGATAAGATGGAAATAGCTATTTAATAATTTTATAATTTTATATTTTGTCTTTTTGTTTATTGATAAGGTGATAAAAGCTATTAAATTGTTTAATGTTTTATCTTTTAATCTTTGATTAGTCAAAATAGCTATTTTAATTATTAATTATTAATTATTAATGATTGGATATTTGTTAAAAATTTTGAATTTTATTTATTGATTTATATGAATACAAATGATACAAAGTTAAATTTAAACAATAAGAATAATAATGTGGATTTAATTTATGAAAAACTTTTTGAAACTTATTCTTATCAAGGATGGTGGCCTTTTCTTAAATTTAAAGGCATAAATCCTACAAAAACAGGAGCTATAAATGGTTATCATCCTGGAGATTATGATTTTCCAAAAAATAGCTATCAACAATTTGAAATTATTATAGGCTCTATTTTAACTCAAAATACTACATGGACTTCAGTAGAAGAAGCATTAAAAAATCTTGATACCTTGACTGAATTTACACCAAAATCTCTTTTGGAATTTTCAAATAACCATGAAGAAAAGTTCAAAGATGCTATAAGATGTGCAGGTTTTGTAAACCAAAAAACAAATTATCTTAAAAATATATCAAAGTTTTACATTGACCTAGAGGATAAAATTCCTTCTAGAGATGAACTTCTGAAAGTTAAAGGAGTAGGTAATGAAACTGCTGATTCTATCCTTCTTTTTGCTCATAAACAAAAAGAATTTAAAGTTGATGCTTACACAAAGAGAATTTTTAGCTATTTAGGTTATATTGATGAAAAAGATAATTACATGACTATAAAGAATTTTTTTCAAAACAACTTTTCAGGGGACATAGCTATGTTTCAAGAGTACCATGCTTTGATAGTTGAACATGCCAAAAGATATTATACAAAAAAACCTTATGGATTAAATGATAAATTACTTATTGAATTTAAAATTAATAAACAATAGATAATTACTTAGAAATTTGAACTTAAAAATTAATTTAATGTAATTTTACTAGTGTCAAGACAATTTAATTTTAGTGCTATTAATTTAAGGAGTGACATACATTTATCGAGCAATAAAACCATTATAACATTAAATTCATCTTTTAATAATTTAATAAAAGCTATTCACTAAAATTTTATCATTTAATCCGAATTTAAAGTTTTTATTTTTCGTAATAGCAAATATACAAATCATACAGTATAAACCCGTATTAAATTGTCATGACACTAGAAACATTAGCTATAGATTAAATTAATTAATTTTACCAAGAAACTTTAGCTATAAATTAATATAATAAAATTTTACCAAAAAATATAGCTATAAATTAATATGATGTGATTTAAATGAACTTTCCAACTACAAGGATGCGAAGATTAAGACAAAATCCACAGATAAGAGACATGGTAAGGGAAACTAAATTAAATCCAGAAGATTTAATTTATCCAATATTTATCAAAGAAGGATTAAAAAATGGAGAAAAAGAAGCAATAGCTACTATGCCTGATGAATATCGATATTCTATAGATGATGCTGTTTCCTACGTTAAAAAACTTGAAAATAAAGGATTAACGTCTATTATTATATTTGGAATACCTTTAAACCACAAAAAAGATAATATTGGTTCACCAGCTTTTGATGAAGATGGAATTGTTCAAAAAGCTATAAAAAAAATGAAAGAAGAAACAAATTTAGTTATAATATCTGATGTTTGTTTGTGCCAATATACTGATCATGGACACTGTGGAATAATTAAAGAAATGGATAATATAAATGATTCTTCTGAATCACTTGAAGTTTTAAATGATGAAACTTTAGACTACTTAGCTAAAGTAGCTTTATCCCATGCAAATGCAGGAGCTGATATTGTTGCTCCATCAGATATGATGGATGGTAGAGTAGCTACAATAAGAAAAACTTTAGATAAAAATGGATATGAAAATGTTCTTATAATGTCATATTCAGCTAAGTATGCTTCTACTTTTTATACTCCTTTTAGAGAAGCTGCATGTTCAACTCCATCATCTGGAGATAGAAAATCTTACCAAATGGACCCAGCTAATTCTATTGAAGCTATTCGAGAAGCTGAACTTGATGTTTTTGAAGGTGCAGATATTTTACTTATAAAACCTGCTTTAGCTTATTTAGATATTATTAAATCATTGCATGATAATTTTAATCTTCCAATAGCTGCTTATAATGTAAGTGGAGAATATTCCATGATAAAAGCAGGAATAAATTCAGGATATTTAGTGGAAGAAGCTATTATGGAAAGTTTACTTTCAATAAAAAGATCAGGAGCTAATTTAATTCTAACTCATTTTGCTCCATATGTTTTGGATAAACTTTAATTAATTTTATTTATTTTATTAAATTTTAATTATTATTAAATATTTTTTCTTTTTTTAAAGAAATAATTAGATTATAAATCATGTATTATATTATACAATTTATTTTTATAATATTTTGATATAAATTTTTTCAATTAA
>WRMT01000211.1 GCA_009777005.1 Methanobrevibacter sp.
AAAATATTATATCATTTTGAAATATATTTTATAGTTTTAATAAATATTATTTTTAAAACTTTGAAAAATCTGTGATTTTCTAAAAATAAAATAATATTAATATTTATAATCTATTTAAAGATTTTATAAGGAAATTAATTTATTAATTTTTCTAAAATTTTGAATTATGTGGCATTTTTTTTTAAAGGATTTAATATAATTTCAGTAGAAAACTAATTTATCTAACAATTGGGGCATGTTTTTTCTATTTTTACAGATGTTTTTAAATTTTACTTTCATCCAGTTTAATCTCTTTTCAGGATAATTTTCCCTATTTATCTTTATTTTTTCTTTTCAAGATAATAGTAGTTAGCTAAAATTAAGTTTTTGAGACTATTATCTGAAATATATGCTCAATTAATTAAAAATAAAAATATTTATAAATTAAATACTTAAAAAAATGATAATATGAGGATAAAAAACAATTAGCTACTGATTATGCTAAATCGTTATTCCTCCTGAAATTGAAAAAATTATTTTATTGGTTATGTGCTAGAAATGAAAAAAAAAGGAAGTGACATTGATATTCTTATCCTAGCTAGGAATAAAGATAAGATTGAAAATGAAATCTAGGATGAATCTTTTGATATCTTTTTAAAAGAAAATGAAGATATATTTGCCAAAATTTTCTCTTTAAAATATTAAGAATATAATAAATCACGGATTTCGTATTATTTCGTATTAAATGTGGAAAAATGGTTTTTAATTTAAGGCATCTAAATTTTTCATATTTATTCTTCACTAAAAAATAATTCTAAGTCAATAAAATGAATTATAAGATTGACAACTTCATTGTTCTCATCATATCCAAAGTATACTGGGTATAATCCATCACCAAATCCACTTTGAAACATGGGTACTTGAAACTCTGTATTTGGGATTGTCCAATTAATCCAATCTCCATCTTCTCTTTGGTATTCAGGGTATTTTTTATAGCTATTTTCAAATATTTCTGAAAAGTAATCATCATAAATAGAAGCAGCATTTGGATTGTTTTTGTCCCACTCTTCTTCAAAATCACAGTATGCATTAATTGTATTTTCATCAACAATGGTTCCAAGTCCAGCATCTACAAAAAACCCAAAATAATCTCCTTCTTCAAAATTGTCTAAATCTTCGTTTCCAATTAGTGCTTCTTCATATCTACTAGCTATTTTATCAGAAAATTCTAACTTTACTGCAACATATCTATCTCCATAATCTCCCATCATAGCTGCACAAATGTAAATAGGAAATTTCCCAGTAGGAACTTTTTGAAGATAGTAATTAGTATTTCTGTCCATATACACAAGAGGATCTGTAACTGTTATTTTTTCACTTGTAATTGTAATTTCTCCAATTGAAAAAACAGCTAATTTTTGTCTAGCTATTTCTTCAGAGGAAAAATAGCTATTTAAATCAACATGAGGTTTTAACTTTGACTGTATATTTTTTTTCTTTTTCAACCATTCTTCCATTTTAATCACTTTTTTTTTTAATTCCATATATAAATCAATTTAATCCATTAAATGTCTTAATTAAAGGTTTCATCCTTTTGATTTTACTAATAATCATGATATTTTTATTTAAAATAGTCTTTTAATTTTTATTTAAATTAATCTAATTATTTTTATTTAAATAATCATGACTATTTAAGTTTTTATTATCTATTTAAAGAAATTTAAGAGTTTTCACACCTAACCATAGCTAAAAACTTTCATGCCAATGTCCATATAATGTTTTCAAATTATTTATTAACAAATTTTTTATTATAATTATTGATTAGCTATTTATATTTTACATTTTAATATTTATTTTTTTATAGCTTATTTTATTATTCAATTTTATTTTTTTATTTTAAGAATTTTTAACTTGATTTTAATCTTATAATCTCATATATTTTATTATTATAGCTATATGAATTATTTACTGATAATTAATACCAAATAATATATATATTTTAAATTTTAAATAAGATATCATTATAACAATTAATAATTATTTCAATTTTCAGATTAAATTATTTTAAAAATTTAATAAGAATCTGGATTTGTTTTAATTATGTTTTGAACAAGTTTAGAATACTTATTCGATAATTCTAGATATGAATATAAATTATGAACAATAAATTTATTAATTCATGATATTTAGTATAAGATTATAATAAATATTAAAATAAATGTTTTTTAATTTGATTTATAATGAAGTTTTTACATTGATTCTTACAGTTTGTATAAATTATTTAAGACTTAATCACTTTTTTAGCTATGAACTTTTTCTTTAATTATTAGTTTTTAGCTATTCTAGTTATTGTGTTAATAATTAACTATTTCCTAACTATTTAAATATTAACATTATGTGATATAAGCTATTATACTTATAAATTACAAATTACAAATGAGTGGTGATGATTGTGACACCTAATTCAATAAAACCTGAAGATTTAAAAGATGATTTTTGGGAATCTAAGGATATTAAAATTTCTTTTGGAGAAATTGTCTTTGAAGATGAAGATGAAACTTATGAAGAGATTGAGATGGGTCCTACTCCAAAACCATCTTCCACAGATTTAAGGTCTTGGGATATGAAATTATTGGAAAGATATCCTCCATTTCACGCCCCATTTTGTGACATGTGTTGTTTGTGTACATTTGGAAAATGTGATCTAACAGGGAAAAAAGGAGCTTGTGGAATATCTATTGAAGCTCAACAAGGACGTTTTGTATTATTAACCTGTTGTATTGGTGCAGCTGCTCATTCAGGTCATGCAAGACACTTATTAGAATACTTAATCCATAAAGTAGGACTCAATCATCCAATTGATTTTGGAAATAATATTGATATAGAAGCACCAATAATAAGAACATTAATTGGAAAGAGACCTAAAACTCTTGGAGATTTAAGAGAAGCTATGTCTTATATGGAAGAACAAAATCTCCACCTTCTTTCAGCTTGCCATACTGGTCAAGAAGGAAATCATCTTGATTTTGAATCAAAAGCACTTCATGCTGGATTAATGGACAATATTGGAAAAGAAATAGGAGACATTGCTCAAATAGCTGCACTTGATCTTCCAAAAGGAGATGCAGATCTTCCTCTTGTAGAGCTTGGTGTAGGAGTTGTAGATAGAAATAAACCCGTAATTTTATGTATTGGGCATAATGTTGCTCCGGGTTCTGGAATTGTTGATTATTTAGAAGATAATGAAATTGAAGAAGATATTGAGCTATGTGGTATCTGCTGTGCATCAATAGATATTACAAGATATGATCACAGGGCTAAAGTTGTTGGACCAATTTCCAAACAACTTAAATTCTTAAGAGCTGGAGTAGCTGATGTAATAGTTGTAGATGAGCAATGTGTTAGAACTGATGTTCTTGAAGAAGCTAAAAAAACCGATACTGCAGTAATAGCTACTACAGATAAGATGTGTTTAGGTTTACCTGATAGAACAAATGACTCTTCAGATGAAATTGTAGCTGATATATTAAGTAAAAAGATTGATGGGGCATTGATTTTATCTCCAGAGAAAGTTGGTGAAGTTGCTTGTAAATTAGCTATTCCTTTATCAAATAGAAGATCCAACCTCAAGATACTTCCTAGTATGGATGAAATTCAAAAAGAATCAAGTAAATGTATTGAATGTGAATGGTGTGTAAGAGTTTGTCCAAATAGTATTAAAATCATGGATGCTGTTATAGCAGCAGGGACTGGAGATTTCCAAAGGGCTGAAAAGCTCCATGATAATAATGTTTGCTATGCTTGTGGAAGGTGTGAGCAAGAGTGTCCAGAAAATATTAAAATTGTCTCTTTAATGGCTAAAATCGGTGAAAATAACCTTAATAAACATAAATACAATGTTCGGGTTGGTAGAGGACCAGTTCAAGATGTTGAAGTAAGGCGTGTTGGAGCTCCAATTGTTTTAGGAGATATTCCTGGAGTCATTGCTTTTGTAGGATGTACTAATTTTCCAGAAGGTTCAGATGATGTAGCTATAATGGCTGAAGAGTTCTTAAAACGTAATTATATCGTGGTTACTACTGGTTGTGGTGCAATGTCTATTGGTGAATACAAGGACGAAGAAGGAAAAACCTTGTATGAAAAGTATGGAGGAGAGTTTGATGCTAGAGGACTTGTTAATATGGGTTCATGTCTGTCAAATGCTCATATTCCTGGAGTAGCTATTAAAATAGCTAATATATTTGCAAAAAAACCACTTGAAGGAAATTTTGAAGAGATTGCAGATTATATTCTTAATCGTGTAGGTGCTTGTGGAATGGCATGGGGACCATATTCTCAAAAAGCAGCAGCTATTGCTTCTGGGGTTAATCGCTGGGGTATTCCAGTTGTTCTAGGACCACATGGATCAAAGTACAGAAGACTGTATCTTGGAAGATCTGATAAAGAAGAAACCTGGAAATTAAATGATATGAGAACTGGAAAAGTAATTAAAGGTGAACCAGCTCCAGAACATCTGCTTTTTGCAGCTGAAAATCGCCAAGAAGCTACTGTTGCATTAGCTAAGCTATGTCTTAGACCAACTGATAATAATAAAGGAAGACAAATAAAATTGAATAATTATATTGATTTACACAAAAAATACTTTGGTGATATTCCTAGAGATATTTATAAATTTGTTAGATCAGAAAAAGATATTCCAATTACATATAAAAATGAAGTTAAGAAGGTTTTAGAAGAAAATAATTGGGAAGTGCGAGAATTAGCTATGGAACCATCAATTCTTGATTTTCCTGAAAATAAAAATGTTTAATAGCTATTGGTTTTTATTAGTAACTATTGGTGTTTTTTTAATGGTACAGATGCCTTTTAATAGATATAAACATTTTTTAGTTTTCACAACAGTCCATTTTTAACACTTCTAATAATATAAGCACTGTTAAATTTAGTTTTGTGATGTTTTTAGTTATTAGATTCATTGTAAAAGAACATGAAGGACAAAAAACATGAATTTAGAAAAAATAACATATTTAAGAGGACACACTGACGAGGTGAGTAGTGTGTGTTTTTCTTCTGAGGATAGGTATGTTGTCTCGGGATCATATGATGAGTCTGTTCGTGTTTGGGATTTGGAAACACTAGAGGAAATTTCAAAGTTAGGAGGACACACAGACAAGGTGAGTAGTGTGTGTTTTTCTTCTGATGATAGGTATGTTGTATCTGGATCTGCAGATAAGTCTGTTCGTGTTTGGGATTTGGAAACACTAGAGGAAATTTCAAAGTTAGAAGGACATACTAGAGGGGTTAAAAGTGTGTGTTTTTCTTCTGATGATAGGTATGTTGTTTCTGTATCATGGGATAAGTCTGTTCGTGTTTGGGATTTGGAAACATTAGAGGAAATATCAAAGTTAGAAGGAAGTACTAGAAGGGTGG
>WRMT01000212.1 GCA_009777005.1 Methanobrevibacter sp.
AATTTAGCTATTATTCAAATTAAATTTCCAATCTAATTTTACAAATTAAATTTAAAGCTAACCATGAATTCTTGATAAAACTTAAAAGTTTCTACATTTTACTAACAATTATAATTTAGATAATTTATGTTTAGCTATGATTTTTTACTCTATATTTTACAAATCTTAATCTATTTTTCCATAATTATTAAATTAATGTAGTTAATAAGCTTATTTTAAATTAAAATAGTTAATAATTATTAGTCAGTAGTAATTTAATCAATTATTATATATAAATCTTTAGAACCTTTATAGATATTTATAATATGAATTCCAAAGATTTTATTATAAATTTATTATTAACTATTGTAGTATTTATTATAAAAAAATAATGTTCCAGAGTATAAGTTTAGAAAAAAGGAATGATTTATGAAATAATAACTTTTGACAATATCCAAAAACTATTTTTTAAAATTTTTTATAAATACTTTTACAATAATATTTATAAACTATAAATTTTATTAAAATAATTGATAAAAAGTTAATACTTAAATTAGGTTTTTGGAAATTCTCAATAATAATTTATAATTTAATAAAATTAATACCCAATTTAATAAAATTAATACCTAATTTAATAAAATATCTACTTTAATAAAATTAATTTACTTATTTAAAAATTATTCAAAAATTATTTAATAATAATTTAATTTAATTAACATCTAGATTAATGAAGTTAATTTTTAATATAGGTGAAAATATGCCAATACCAATGAAAGAAAAGGAAAAAAACAAGGATAAGAAAAAAATAAAAGAGGGTGGAAACAAAGGAGGGACAATATTTGCAATAATAATGATATTGTTTGTTCTTGGAATAGCTACTGGATCTATAATTTATACAAACACAAACTCAACAGAACCATTAGCTAATAATACAATTAAACCAACGAATAATAGTGTGATAGTAAAAAACAGCACTAGCCCAAATGAGGGATATTCTTTAATAAATTTAGGAGGATTAAATTTTTTTGTTAAAAATGACTGTGCAGAAAAATACAAAAATGGAGATTACTTCGATAGCTATCATGGTGGAAAAAATTATCACACAGACTATGAACATCAAGCACCTTGGGAAAAAGGACCTATAAACAACAGCCAAATCGTAACAACAAAAGAAACAAATGATATCCATGAATCATTTTGGTTAGAAATATCAAATATAGGAGATTCTAGTTTATCTGATGGTCTTGACTACAAAAATAATGAAACACTCCAAGATATTAGTATAGAAATTATAGAAGTGAATGGAACTAATGTTACAATAATACATACAAATGAAAATTTCAACTCTCAAAGTATTGGACCTAATGCAACAATAGCTTGTATTGAACACAAAGGAAAGTTAATATTTATGATGTGGGAAAGACAACAAATAGATATGTATATTATTGAAAGTTTCTTTAAATTAAATTAAATTAAATTTATTACCTAAATTTCGAGAACACACTAACAAATTTTTAAAAAAAATAATACAATAAATAATACAATATAATTATTTAATCTTAAAAACTAATTTAATTAATATAAAAAAAGATATAAAAGTTAATTTTACTATTTAAACAGACTATTACCCTGTGAATCCATAGCTACAATCAATGGACCGAAATCATCTACTTCTAATTCCCAAATAGCTTCAGGAATACCTAAATCAAGCCAGTGAACATTTTTTATTTTTTTTACTGAATCAACATATAGTGCAGCACATCCACCAACAGCTACTAAATAGATAGCTCCTTCTTTTTTTAAAGCATTAGCTACTGAATCATCCATTCCTCCTTTGCCAATAATTATTTTTACTCCCATTTTAAGTATATCAGGAGTATAAGGGTTCATCCTCATACTTGTTGTTGGACCAATGGCTACCATACTAAATTTTGAATTGTGAGAATCTGGATTTTTATTTTCATTCTCTTTTATTATAGGTCCTGCATGAAAAATAGCTGTACCATTTAAATCACAAGGTGTTTTTTCCTCGATTATTTTTTTATGTGCTTGATCTCTTGCAGTTAAAATAATTCCAGAAATATTAACAATGTCACCTACTTTCAATTCTTTTATTTCATCTGATACAAGAGGAGTCTTAATATTTTTCATAATGTCACCTAACTAAAACAAAAAAATCTTAAAATTCAAACAATTCATTAAAATTAATGGGAGGAAGTAGATATTAAAAATTGAATAATCCTTATAAATTGATAAAACTGTAAATAACTTAGAATAAAACAAATAACAATTTTAAAACCATTTATTAATATTAAATAAATATAAATAATTATTTTAATTACATTATTATAATGAAGTATAAATGTTTATAATTATATTAATGTAATAATTATTATAAATATTTTACTAATTAAAATAAGATCAATATTACCAATATACAATATAATTTTATATTATTCAAAATTAAATAATAATATGAAAATTCAGAGCTATAAGTGAAAGAATTATAATAAAAATTAATTTTAAGTAGATTAATGATTTTTTAAATTAAAAATGTAAAAATATTAAAATATGTTGTTAAAAGAAAATAATATCATTAATAAAACATAATTAATGAATTTCATGATAGTTAAAATTTTACCTTTATCAAAATATTCACATTGAAAAACATATGAATGAGAAATATATATTATAATTAAGAAATATATATTTAAAATAAGAAATATATATCATAATAAAGAGAAATATATTAAATATATGAAATATATATCATGATAAATAGAAATATATTAAATTTATGAAATATATATTTCATTAAATATTTTTTGTGAGGTAAAACTTAGATTAAATCTATTTTTCTAATAGTCAAATAATTTTCAAATTAAAGAGGTTAATCATGTCAAGTATGAGTAATGTAGCAGGATTATCTAAATATATAACAACATTTCCTAAAACAAGAACCTTAATATTCAGTATGATTTTTCTTAGCTTTATAGCTGGAGTTATGATATTCTTAATCCAATCCATTACTGAGCTTACTTTAATAGAAGATATCTTATTTGGAGGTGCTTTTGGTTTTGGAGTGTTTGGAATTAGTTCAATAATGAGTGGAGCTATTTCACAACAATGGATTAGTTCAATGAAAGGAATGAATTTAAAAATGAAACATTCCATGCTTTTATCACTAATTTCAATGGGAATTCTTATATTAATCACGATAGTTGGATCTGTAATTTCTGCCTTATTTAACATGGACCTATTAATAAATTCTATATTATTTGGCTGTGTTTTGATTTTTGCTTTTACTCTATTCGTTCTATGGAGTACTTCAAAGTTAGGATTTTTTAAATCATCATTTATATCTTCTTTCCAGCCAATGATAGTTTTAGCTATGTTAATTGTCACACTTTTCCTTGGAAATGTTGAAAGTATAATCGAGTTTGGAATACTATCTTTACTAATAAAGACCATAGTAGCTAGTATAATCTTACTTTTAGCTATATACTCCTTTATCAAAGTAATTGAATCACCAATGCGTAAAAACTTAGGTGTTGGGCTTTTAGATCTTGTAAGTCTATTTATTTCCCATGTTAATGAAGGAACTGATTCTCTTGAAACAGTGTTTGAAGAAATTGGAGAACCTATAGACACTCTTGTTGGAATTTTAAGTTTTAAAACAAATGATAAGATTAAAGCATTATTTTTAAGTCCATGTGTTCATCCAGGACCTATTGGAAGTGCTGGAGGATCAAATATGCCGACAATATTAGGAAATAGCTTTGATAACTTTACAATGGTTGCTCATGGACCATCAACTCATGATTTCAATCCAGTTTCAACAAATGAACTTAAAAAAATAGAAACTTCAGTGCAAAAAGGACTTGAAAACTTAAATTATAGTGAAAAAGCAAGTAAATTTGTTAGATATTCAAAAAAGAATGCTAAAATTGGAGTTCAATTTTTTGATGATAATTTATTATTATTGAGTACTTTTGCACCTTATGGAAGTGATGACATCGAATTCGGCGTAGGATTATCACTTATGAGTCAAAGTAAAAATCGTTGCAATGTAAAAAACACTATTGTAGTAGATTGTCACAATTCATTTAATAAGGACAAAGGTAGAGTGCTTCCAGGAAATCCTGAAGTTTTCCAGCTATTAGATACAATAGATAAAATTGAATGTTTAAAGCCAAGTACTGGAATAAAAGTTGGATGTAGTGAAGATACATCACTTGAAGGTTTAGATAAAACCAATGGTATTGGAGATAGTGGAATAAAGGTTATGGTAATTGAAATTGATGGTCAAAAAACAGCTTACATTCTTTTAGATTCGAATAATATGGAAATAGGATTTAGAGAAAGAATATTTGAAGAAATAAAAGATTTAGCTATTGATGAAATGGAAGTTATGACAACTGACACACATTCTGTAAACACATTATCAAATGGATACAATCCAGTTGGAATTAGCAAACAAGATGAAATAATAGCATATATTAGGAAACTTATAAATGAAGCTATTGAGGATATGGAAAATGTAGAAGTAGGAGCTACAGTTAATAGAATAGAAGGACTTAAAACCTTTGGACCGAATAATTCTACTGAATTAATATCTACAATTAGCTCAGTTGTAGCTGTTAGTAAGATAATGGCTCCAATAATTTTTATTTTAGCTATTTTATTTGTGTTTATCTGGATATTTTATTTACCAGCTATTTAAAAAATAAAAAATTATAAAAGATCAAATAAAATGTTTTTAAACAGATATTAAACTCTGAAAATAAAAAAAAAAGATCAAATAAAATGTTTTTAAACAGATATTAAACTCTGAAAATAAAAAAAAAAAAAGTTTTTAAACAGATATTAAACTCTGGAAAAAAAAGATCAAATAAAATGTTTTTAAACAGATATTAAACTCTGAAAAAATAATAAAAAATAAAAATAAGAATAAAGAAGGATTTAGTAAATAGTTCCAGAATAATTAATTATGATTGTCCAGAATACAAACCAAATAAAGGCAAATGGAACAATTCCATTCCAAAGCCATTTTGAAAATCCTTCTTGTTTTCCAAATAGCTTATCACAGATTTGACCTGTAATATAAAGTACTATTAAACCTAAAACACCAGCAAGAACATCGTTAACTCCTAACCCTGGTATTTGCCCAAGTGTGAAAAGAGATGATAAATATCCTGCCATTAAAGCCGTTACAATATGTATTGATGTGATTTTAACAGTGTCATCCATTAAATTCCTCCATAAAATAGCTATCTATACTATTCATCAAAAATAAACTGATTCATTTTTTTAAATTATTTATTAATAATTTTAAACAGAAAAAATTACATTTTTAAAATTTATTTATTCATCTGAAATTTATTTATCTTTTTTATATTGTTTATTATAATTCTTATTTTAAATAATA
>WRMT01000213.1 GCA_009777005.1 Methanobrevibacter sp.
ATTTATTAAAAATTTTATAAATTTTTTTTAAAAATTTTTAAAATAAAAATAATTTTTTAATAAAAATAAAAAAAAAAAAAAATTTGTTAATTTTTAAAATGTTTTAAAATTTAAAAAAAAAAAAAAAAAAAAAAATTAATAATAATTTTTAAATCATTTAAATTTAGCTTAAAAAAAGCTTAAAACTCATTTATAAAAATTTATTTGTTATAAATATTAAATAAAATAATGTAACAAGTTTTATTTAAAAAAAACAGGATAATAATTATTCATATTTAGAATTAACAAGAATAAATGAATAATTTAAAAATTAAGATATTTTACTAAAAAAATAAAAAAATGTGAAAAGTTTAGTCTTAAATTATTATAAAAGTAAAAGTAAATTATAAAAAAATAATAAAAAAAAGTTGAATAAAATAAATTGTTAATTAATAAAAACTATATTAAAGTTAGTGGAAGTTATTGATTTGTCTCATAAGTATATAAAATTAAAAATAATAAAAAAATATTAATGATTAATTTCATCAATATAATCATTTAAAGATTTAACTTTAATTTCACTATTTTTAATAGCTTCAATAGCATTTAAAGCAGCTCGTGCTCCAGCTAATGTTGTAACATATGGAATACCTGACTCAATAGCTAAACGCCTAATCTTATACCCATCAGCAGCTGATGCTTTTCCTGAGGGAGTGTTAATAATCATATCAACTTCCTTATTTAAAATTGCATCGCTAACATTTGGAGAATCCTGACTTATTTTGCTAACCTCACTAATAGGGACAGTTTTTACTGATTGTGCAGTTCCAGGAGTAGCAATTAGTTTAAAACCAAGTTCATCTGCTTTTTCAACTATATCTTGAATTTTAGATTGGTCTGCTTCTTTTACACTTATGAAAATAGTTCCTTCTTTCGGTAAATCCATGTTTGCAGATAATTGGGATTTATAAAATGCTAAACCAAAGTTTTCATCGATCCCCATACTTTCTCCAGTTGATTTCATTTCAGGACCTAAAACTGCATCGGCTTCTGGAAGTTTTAAAAATGGGAAAACTGATTCTTTTACAGCTACATGGTCGATTTTTATCTCTTCAATTAAGCCAAAATCCTTTAGTTTCTTTCCTATAATAAGTTGAGAGGCTATTTTAGCTAATGGAATTCCAAGAGTTTTACTAACAAATGGTATTGTTCTACTTGCTCTTGGATTAGCTTCAATTATGTAAACTTTTCCTGATTTTCCTTCATCAACCTTTACAGCATATTGAATATTCATCAATCCTACAACATCAAGTTCAATAGCTAATTTATTGGAATAATCTCTAATAACATCTAATAATTCATCAGGAATGGTTTGAGGAGGCATTACACATGCAGAATCTCCAGAATGAATTCCTGCTTCTTCAATATGTTCCATTATTCCTCCAATAAACACATCATCCCCATCACATAAAATATCTACATCAACTTCTATTGCTCCTTCCAAGAATTTATCTACTAAAATAGGATGTTCTGGAGAAACCCTCACAGCTTCTTCCATATATTCTTTAAGTTCATAATCATCATAAACTATTTCCATAGCTCTTCCACCGATTACATAAGATGGTCTAACTAATACTGGAAATCCTATTTTTTTAGCTGCATCTCTTGCATCATTAAAAGACATAGCTAATCCATATGGAGCTTGAGGAATGTTTAATTTTTCAAGAACTTCTGTAAACCTTTTTCTATCTTCTACTCTATCAATACTTTCATAAGGAGTTCCAAGGATTTTAACTCCAGCGTTAGCAAGAGGAACAGCTAAGTTAATAGAAGTTTGCCCACCAAATTGAACCAAAACTCCCTCAGGTTTTTCCCTATTAACTATAGCCATAACATCTTCAAATGTTAAAGGTTCGAAAAATAGCTTATCAGAAATATCATAATCAGTACTAACTGTTTCTGGATTATTATTAATAATTATTGTTTCAATTCCTTCATCTTTTAAAGCCATGCTTGAATGTACACAACAGTAGTCGAATTCTATTCCTTGACCTATTCTAATTGGTCCTGCACCTAAAATTACAATTTTACGATTTTTAGAAACATTGAGTTCATCACCCTCATCATAGCTACTATAATAGTAAGGTGTTTTAGCTTCAAATTCAGCAGCACATGTATCCACCATTTTATAAGAAGGATAAACGTCAATTTCATTCATTAAATTTTGAATTTTACTTTCACCTAAACCTGTTAATTCAGCTATTGTTTTATTAGAAAAACCCATTTTTTTTGCATTTTTAAGTAAATCAAAAAATTGATCTTTATCTTTTAAAGATTCAATACTTATTTTTCCTTTAATATCAACAATGTTTTCATTTGAAAACCCAGTGCTTATTTCTTCTTCAAAATCAACAATGTTTTTAATTTTATTTAAAAAGAAAGTGTCTATATCTGTAATACTATAAAGTTTACTAACAGGCATTCCCATTTTTAATGCACTATATATCTGAAATAGTCTTTCATCATTTGGGTTTTTTAAATCATCTGTATTAAAATCAACTTCTTCAAATCCATCTCGACCAGTATCTAAAGAACGAATAGCTTTGTGTAATGCCTCTTCAATTGTTCTTCCAATAGACATCACTTCACCAGTTGACTTCATTTGAACGCCAATTTTTCGATTTATCCCTTTAAATTTATCAAATGGCCATCTTGGAATTTTAGCTACTACATAGTCAATAGCGGGTTCAAATGAAGCAGGAGTTTCTTTTGTTATATCATTTTGAATCTCATCAAGAGTCATTCCAATAGCTATTTTAGCAGATATTTTAGCTATAGGATAGCCTGTAGCTTTAGATGCAAGTGCACTACTTCTACTTACTCTAGGATTTACTTCAATGACTTTATAATCATTTGTTTCAGGATTAACAGCAAATTGTATATTACATCCTCCTTCAATCTTCAGAGCCCTGATGATTCTAATAGATGCATCTCTTAATCTTTGAGCTTCAATATCATTTAAAGTTTGTGTAGGAGCTACAACAATACTTTCACCTGTGTGAATTCCCATTGGATCAATATTTTCCACACTACAAACAATTACACAAGTATCATTTTTATCCCTTACAACCTCATATTCAAACTCTTTCCACCCAAGAACAGATTCATCAATTAATACTTGATTAATAAAACTCATTTCTAATCCATGAGAAGCTATTTCTATTAATTCTTCTTTATTGTTAGCTATTCCCCCACCAGTACCTCCTAATGTAAAAGCAGGTCGAACAATTGCAGGATATCCGATTTTTTCAACAGCTTCTAATGCTTCTTCAACAGATTCAACAGCCCTACATTCTGGAATAGGTTCATTTAATCTAACCATGAAGTTTCCAAACAAGTCTCTATCTTCCACATCTTTAATTGTTTGAATTGAAGATCCAATTACTTTAATACCTTCAAGAGCCCCAATCTCTTCAAGACCAGTAGCTATATTCAATCCAGTTTGTCCACCCATAGTAGGAAGAATTGCATCAACATTTTCTTTTTCAATTATCTTAGCTACTATTTCAGGAGTTAATGGTTCAACATAAATCCTATCAGCCATATCCATATCTGTTTGTATTGTAGCTGGATTACTATTAATTAATACAGTTTCAATTCCCTCATCTTGAAGTGATTTACAAGCTTGGGATCCAGAATAATCAAATTCAGCAGCTTGACCTATTTGAATAGGTCCTGATCCTATTATAAGTACTTTTTTAATATCCTTGTCAATTGGCATCAAAATCCTCATTAATTTAATAATTATTTAATAATAATGATAATATAAGAAAAATTCAAAAAAATTTTCAATCAAAATTTTAATTAGATTATTAATTTATCACTTCAGATTAAATAATAAATAAATAAACCTAATCTAAAAAAATTCTTAATAATCACTCATAATCTGTTTAAATTCATCAAATAAAAAATTTGTATCATTAGGTCCTGGTCCTGCCTCAGGATGGTATTGGACACATGACAATGATAATTCTTCATGAGAAAAACCTTCAGGAGTATTATCATTGAGATTGACTTGAGTTAAATTTAATTGAGTGTCATTTAAAGATTCTTTGTCAATGCAAAATCCATGATTTTGAGAAGTAAGAAATACTCTTCCAGAATTTAAATCTTTCACTGGTTGATTAGCTCCCCTATGACCAAATTTCATTTTATAAATCTTTGCTCCAAAAGATTTAGCTATTATTTGCTGACCCATACATATTCCAAATATAGGAAGTTTATTCGAAATTTTTCCAACTGTTTCAATAGTTTCTGTTACTCTAATTGGATTTCCAGGTCCACAAGAAACCATCAGTCCATTAACATCATAATCTAAAATTGTCTTATAATCAGAGTTATAAGGAAGAAGAACCACACCTACATCCCTTTCTAAAAAATTATCAATTATAACTTTTTTAACTCCACAATCTATAATAGCTACTTTTGAGTCTAAGTCTTCTCCAAAAGTAATGACTTCTTTAGTTGAAACTTGAGGGACTAAATCCATATCTACAATACTTAGTTGATTCTTAGCTAAAGCTATGAGTTCACTATCATCAATCTCTTCAGTAGCTATTGCACATTTCATAGCTCCTTTTTCTCGAATTTTAATGGTCAAGTCTCTAGTATCTATTCCACTAATACCTGGAATTTTATATTCTTTCAAAAAGTCATCTAAGGTTTTTTGTGGTGAAAACATGGAAAGTTCTCTGCATAGTTCTCTTACAATATATCCTTCAGCTTGTATTTTTCCAGATTGGTACCAATTTTCATCTACTCCATAATTTCCTTGAAGAGGATAAGTTGACATTAAAATTTGACCTTTGAAAGAAGGGTCTGTTAAACCTTCAACATAACCTGTCATTCCCGTAGAAAAAACAATTTCGCCTGTAGCTGTTGTTTCATGCCCAAAACCTTCACCTTTCAATATAGTTCCATCTTCTAAAGCTATTTTGGCTTCTTTTTCCATTTAATCACCATATCACGAAGTTATTCGTTAAAATAGATCGAATAATGTTTAATTATTTTTTTATTAATTTTTCTTAAATAAGAACAGTCGTTAAATCACTAAATATAATTATAGCCCAATCAAACAGCAAGATATTATGTATAAACATAATATCACATAAAAATTCAGACAATAAATTATATACAAGTTAATCATTGATAAAACATCAAGACAACTTCATTATTAATATAAATACAAATTATGATTATATACAAGTTAATCATTAATAAAACATCAAGACAACTTCATTATTAATATAAATACAAATTATGATTATA
>WRMT01000214.1 GCA_009777005.1 Methanobrevibacter sp.
TAGAATTAAATTAATTTTGCAAACCACTATATTTAATATTTAATTATAATTAAAAATCAATATATAGAATTAATAATTCTTAAGAATATTTAATACTTAATTATAATAAAAATTAAAAATCAATTAAACTTATTGATAATTCTTAAAAATATTTAATACTTTTTTAATAAAGATTTAAAATTATATAATTTGAATGTCTAAATCATCACCATTTTTTATAAATTTAACTTTATCATCAAATTTTATATCATTTTCTATTGAACCAATAGCTATTTTTTTATCAATGATTTCAATTATTGATTTTCCAATATTAAAACTAGATATCTTCTTAATTCCAACATAAGGAGTTGTGAATCTTGAATTGATTTCTAAAAAATAAACATCTTCATCTAAAATCAAATCTACTCCAACAAACCCTTTAATTCCATTGATAGATTCAACAGATTTTTTAGCTATTTCAAATGCTTTATCCTTTAAAGGATGATTAAAGGGGAGTTCACCACCAAGATAGCTATAGTCATTACTATCTAACAATATATTTTGTTTGTTTAAACTAATAGGAATAGCTATTTTTCCATCACTTATTAAACTAACGCTTACAATATCTCCTTCAATATATTCTTGAATTAAAAAACTTGAGCCACTGGGAAAAACATTTTTTAAATTTTCAAACTCATGAATATTGGAAATAATCTTTGTATCTTGGCAATCTACTCCATAAACTGGTTTAGCTATTAATTTAAAACTTAATTCACAGTCATCATTGAATAATTTAGAATTTCCTAGGTTAAAAAAATCTATCATCTTTAGAGTAGCTATTTCCCATTGAAATTTCTCATTGATAGTAAATTTCAATGTTTTAGGCTGTTTTATAACTCCCTCAAGATGGTTATATGTTTTAAATTTATCAGAACACAATAAAGTAGCAGAAGTATTTGAACCATATAATTTAACATTATTTTTCTCAATTAAATTTGTTATCTCATGCAAAATCATATCTTCTTCTGATGAAATGAACATGCAACCATTAAAATTAGCTACATTCTTGGATAACCATTTTTGCAAGTTTTCTTCAATTATTATTGATTTCAAATGTTCATGGTTTTTTGCAATGTATTCAAATTTTTTTGAAAGTAAAAAATAGACATTAAGACCTTTTAAATCATCAAGAAGAGAATCGATTAAAGCTACTGCTTCTGAAATTATTTTTAAATCATCTATTCCTGAAGCAGTATAATATTCAAATACTAAAATAGAATCATCTTCTTTAAAATCAGTTTTATTCATAAGAATTACCAGAATTACTAAAACCTTATAAAATCAGTTAAATCTTTTCATCATATTTAAGAAATTAATGCTTTAAATGTTGAAATTAAAGTAGAAAACTTATTTATGTAATATTTTATAAATAAATTTAATTAATCTTTTATTACATGAAATTATATCATTTAAGTTTTTATATTATAAAATAAACATGAAAAAACATTAACTTCTTAATAAAAATAAATTCAACTATTTACATTATAAAAAAACATTAATTTCTTAATAAAATTAAATTCAACTATTTATATCATAAAATAAACATGAAAAAACATTAATTTGAAAAATATAAAAAATAGCTAATTTTTATATCTATCAAAGACAACAAATTTATTTTTTAAGTTTAAATCATCTAATGGAAATTCTATTGAATTATTATCATTATAATTAGTATAAACAATTCTTATATTCCCATTATTTTTCTTTTCAAAATCAAAAACTGTGATATCCTCATCAATAGCTATTATTTCAGTTGAAAAGCTATTCATAATATCATCAGGAGCTTCTATTTTTAATTCATTGTTTTTATAGCTATTAAGTATGATATCTACTATTTTTTCACCAGAGTCTCCAGTACCATAAGGATTAATAGCATTTTTCATTTGATTTAGGAAGTTTTCATCATTTAAAATAGAATTTGCTTTTTCAAGGATTTTTTCTTTATTAGAACCAACAAGGATATTTCCACCAGCAGCTATTGTTTCAGGACGTTCTGTATTATATCTTAATGTTAAAACTGGAATATCGAGAGTAATAGCTTCTTCTTGAATTCCTCCAGAATCTGTAAGAATTAATAATGATTTTGATAAGATGAAAAGGAAATCTAAGTAACCTACTGGTTCAATAAGATGAACATTTTTTAAATTAGCTAATTTAGAGAATAATCCAAAATTTTCCAATGTCTTTTTTGTTCTTGGATGAATTGGAAATATTATATTTAAATCATTTAGTTCAGCTAATGCCTCAATTATATTATTTAATCTATCTTTATTATCAACATTTTCAGCTCTATGAAGAGTTAGTGTGAGAACATTATCTAATTCATTTAAATTTAGTAAAAAATCTTTATTATCATTAGATTCGTTTATTTTAACAAGTTTAATGGAAGAATTATTAGTGAATTTCTTTTTAGCTATTTTTAAATTTCTAAAACAAGCATCCACTATTGTATTACCAGTTATAAAGATATTATTCCTATTAATCCCTTCTAAACTCAAATTAATAGCTGATTGTTCAGTAGGAACAAAGTAAAATCTAGAACAAACATCAGCTATTTTTCGATTAATCTCTTCTGGCATTGTTTCATCAAATGAACGTAATCCCGCCTCTACATGACCAACAGGAAGGTGTAATTTTGAAGCTGCAAGTGCACCAGCTAATACTGCATTTGTATCACCTTGAACAAGTAATATATCTACTTTTTCATTGATTAAAATTTCTTCAATTCCTTCTATCATTAAAGCTGTTTGTTCACCATGCATTCCAGAGCCAACACCAATATTATAATCTGGAGCAGGAAGTTCTAAGTCCAAGAAAAATTGATCTGACATTTCATAATCATAATGTTGACCTGTATGGATTAAAACAAGATTTAACCCTTTTAATTTAATTTCATCAATAATTGATGCCATTTTAATAATCTCTGGTCTTGTCCCAAGTACAATAGCTACTTTCATATTTTCACCATAATTTTTTAAAAAAATAAAAAAATTAATTTAATAATAAATAATAATAAATAAAATCCTATCAAAAAAATCAAGCTTTTAATAAAAACTCAAAAAATCACAATCTAACGAATAATCAACAAAAACACAAAAAACCACCAACTAACGAACAACCAACAAAAACCCACAAACTAATGAATAATCAACAAAAACTCAAAAGTCAAAAAACTGAAATCTACAATGATCTTTTTCTTTTTGCTTTATAATCTCCAATGACTCCTAAAAGTTCATTTTGAGCTTTTTTTATCATGTTATTCCTTTGATTTTCCTTCCATTTCTCAATTTCATTAGTTAAAATTTTTGTATTAATAACTGCAAAATTTTCAAAAAATCTGATTTTTAAATCATTAGCTAAAATAATAGGAATATTTTCCTCTTCAAAAATCTCTTCTGCTTGTTGAGGAATAGTTCCATAGGTTAAAATAGCTTTAATACCAAAATCAGCTAATATCTTAGCTGTTTGTGAACCTCCACCTTCTGGAGAATTTAATAATATTACATCATCCTTTTTAATTTCTAAAAGTTTCGATGTGTTATTTATACTCTCTCTTGTAAAGAAATCCACAATTTTTATCGGAGTTGAATTATCAGATTTTATAAAATCATCAAATGAAGCTCTAAAATTTAGCTTATCTTCTAAAGACTTTCTTATTTCCTTTTCTTCCAGATACTTTTCCTGTATAATTTTAAGTAGCTGAACTTTAGAAGCTATTGTTTTTTCCTTTAAAAGGTTTTTCGAATACTTTATATTTAAATCTTTTAATTCATTTTTCAACTTGATAATATCCTGATTGGCTTCATCAATACTTTTATTTAATTCTTTATTTTTAGAATTCAAGTTTTTAATAAGTTTATTTTGATTTTTAATCGTTTTTTCCTGAGATTTAATGATTATATTAAGTTTATTCACCTTATCGATATTTGAATAGTCTAAATTCTCTGAAAAATTTTCATTTAAATTATCAATGTTTTTATACTCATTTTTTTCAATAAGTACCTCTTTAATATCATTTAACTTAATCCTATTACTAGTTTCACTATTAAATTCATCTTTTAAAACTGAGTCAATAGCTATGCTTATTGGAACTTCATTTATTAAAAGTGTTTTTGCTTGGTCTAATTTTTCATGAAAATTATAATTATAATTATCTTTTAATTCAGCAATATTATTTTTAACATCAAAAAATTTCTTTTCTAATTGATTTAATTTATTTTCATAATTTTTATAAGCAAAAATAGCTGCAAATAAAGAATCTCTTCCATGAGCATCAAAATTTGTAGAGTATATATCTTCTTCAGTAGTAATATTTTGATTATTTTCAAATTTATAATTAGATTCAAAATTAAAATTATTATTCTTTTTTAAATACTCATCCACAATTTTATTCTTATAAGAAACCTGAACATCATTTTTTGGAGAATGAATTTTAGAATTTAAAGAACTAGCTAATTTTTTAACAGCTTTAGGAATTTGTTTAACATCAGTAGCTATTAAAACAGCTTTTCCATATTTTATTATAATGTTTATAATTTCTGATTTAGAAATTTCTTTAAAGCTATTCAAAAAGAGTAATTTGCCATTTAAATCTAAAATAGCTATTCCTACATTTAATCCTGGATCAAATCCAACAATAATAGATGTTTTATAATTTTTACTCAATGAATCCATGTTATTTTCTTCAAAAAAATTCAAATTATTCTTATTCAGGTTATCCCTCAATTATCACTAATTAATTCTATTTTCATTAAGTTTTAAGATAATTAATTATAAATAGCTATTTTTCTTACTTTCATTGCCATCCTCAAGAATTAAGATGATTAATATTAATAGCTATTTTTCTTACCATCCTCAAGAATTAAGATGATTAATATTAATAGCTATTTTTCTTACCATCCTCAAGATTTAAGATAATTATAGTGTTTTGAAAAATTAATTTTTTTATTATGAATAAATATTGTAATTTTTAATATTTATAAAAATTTTTTACTTGAAAAAATTTGTTATGTTATCAAGTTAGAAAATCTTTGATTTTCTTTATTTTTATAATTTTAGAAAATCGAAGATTTTTCAAAGTTTAAAAACGAAGTTTTTACTATTTATAAATTAACTTAAATTAATTATTTTATTAATTAAAAAATATTATTTAATTCACTTTTATTTTAAACATTATTAAAATTGTTTATATCTAAATTTAAAGAAAAATATTATTTAATTTAATATTTAAACAATCT
>WRMT01000215.1 GCA_009777005.1 Methanobrevibacter sp.
AAGAGGATTTATTTATTTTTTTTAAAGTAATTTTAAATAATTATTTAGAAGATTTTTTTTATTTATTTTTTTTAAGGTTATTTTTAATTATAATTTTGAAGAGGATTTTTTTTTTTTTAAGTTATTTTTAATAATTATTTAGAAGATTTTTTTTATTTATTTTTATTAGATTTGTTTTTAATTATAATTTTGAAGAGGATTTTTTTTTTTTTAAGTTATTTTAAATAATTATTTAGAAGATTTTTTTTATTTATTTTTATTAAAGTTATTTTTAATTATAATTTTGAAGAGGATTTATTTATTTTTTATTAAAGTTATTTTTAATAATTATTTAGAAGATGTTTTATTTTTAATTTCTTTTAGTAAATTGCTAGCATTTTCATGTGCAGGGTCAATACTCAATGTTTTCATTAAAAAGTTAGAAGCTCCAGATGTATCTCCTTGCATATTTAAGATAAGTCCTAAAAGGTACCAGGCATCGGAATAATTTTTATCAGTATCAATTATATCAACTAAAATATCTTTTGCATAGCTGTAATTCTTTTCGTCATGAAATTTAATAGCTTCATTAAATTTCATATTTAAAGCACTATCAAAGGTTTTTTCATTATCTTGATCTGTTGTTTCTGTTTTATTCTTAGCTATTTTTTCATTGATATATACTAAGATATGGTTAGTAGCATCTTTATGAAGAGGTTTATTTTCATTTCCACATTTTGGTGAATATATACAAGATGGACAACCATCAGTACACTGGCATGTTTTGATAAGATTTTCTGTTGATTGAGCAAGATCTTTAAAAACTTCAATAGCTTTTTCACATATTCCTATTCCTCCTTCATAGGCATCATAGATAAAAATAGTAGCTTCTTGAGTATCTTCATGATAATTTGTTGAAAGTCCACCAATATCAAACCTATCACACATTACATGCAATGGAAAAAGACCAATTAAAGCATGTTCTACTCCATGTAGTCCTCCTGTGAAAATATTTTCACCTTCAAGTTCTTTTTCTAATGTTTTTTTAATTTTTTCAGGGATTGTAAACCATATTCCTTTTGTCTTAAATGTTAAAGGAGGTAGATCTAAAAAATAAGTTCCTATTGTTTTTGAAAAGTGCATTTTTTTATACTTGTAGAAGTCTTCAGATACTTCTAATTCACCAAAGTTAACACTGAAATCTCCAATTTTTTCTCTTTTAATTTTTTTAGTAATATTAATTTCAACATCTTTTAAAACAAGGGTATGGAAATCAACAGCTCTTTTTATAACATTAACATAGTGTTTTTTTAGATTTATAGTATCAACAATGTAAGTTTCTCCTTTATTAATAAGAACAGCACCTTCATGAGCTTCTCTATAAACTTGAGAACGTTCCATTATTTCTAATAGCTGATTACCATTCATGACTTTAAATACATCTGTTGATAATTGATCAAGAGAATGATTAAAAGAGGGTTGATCATTTTTAGGATAAATATATAAACCACTAGGATTTTTAACTAATTCTTTTTTACTTTCTAACTGATTTAAAAGGTTAAAAATTTCTGCACTTGGGTTTTTTACTTCTTTATCTGAGGTTTCATGGTTTAATTTTTTTAAACTGTTATTTCTTATAAAAAAGTTGTTTATTTCATCTTTTGATAGGGGAAGTTCATTAGCTGCACATAATATATGAGATGAAATTATCATATTATTATTCAAATCAATTATTGCATTTTCATGAGTTTTATCAAAGAAAAAATCAGGATTTTGCATAAAATATTGATCTAGTTGGTTTTCAAAAGCTACTAATACAACAAGAGACTTTTGATTTTTTCGCCCTGCTCTTCCAGCTTGTTGCCATGTTGAAATCATTGTTCCAGGATAACCAGATATTATAACTGCCTCTAAAGAACCAATATTGATTCCAAGCTCTAATGCATTGGTACAAGTCACACCTAAATATTCACGAGTTTTTAAACCATTTTCAATCTCTCTTCTTTCAAAAGATAAATACCCTGCTCTGTAAGCTGTAATCTTATCTATCAATTTTCTTTTGTGATTATACATCTCTTTTTTTGTCCACATAGCTATTAATTCAGCTATTTTTCTTGAAACAGTGAAACATAAGGTTTGGATATTTTTTAAAAGAAGATATAAAAATATAAGCTGTGTTTCTTGATGAATAGAAAGTGTGTTATTCTTATTTTTTTTATTTGAGTTTTTTCCATTTTCTTCTTGATAAAATGGATTGTATAATACAAAATCCTTTTCACCACTAGGAGATCCGTCTTTATCTATTAAGTAAAATGTTTCACCTACTAATTTAGTAGCTAATTCTTTGGGATTAGCTAATGTTGCAGAAGATAGGATAAATTGAGGGTTTGAACCATAAAAATTAGCTATTCTTTTCAATCTTCGAATTAAAAAAGCTACATTTGATCCAAAAACTCCTTTATAATAATGAGCTTCATCAATAACAATATATTTTAAATTTCTATAAAATCTCGCCCATTGATGATGCCATGATAGGATATGATGTAGTTGATAAGGATTTGTTAAGATTATCCTTGAATTTTGACGAATACCATACTTCTTACTTTTTTCAGTATCTCCATCATAAGTAGCTGGTTTTATATCAATAGCTAATTCATCTTCTAGATCTTTTAAAACATTTAATTGGTCATTTGATAAAGCTTTAGCAGGATAAATGTACATTGCAGTAGCTTTTAAGTCTTTTTTTAGTTTTTCTAAAATAGGTAAATTAAAAGCTAATGTTTTTCCAGAGGCTGTAGGTGTAGTGATAATGACATTTTTACCACTTTTTATTTTATCATAAGTTAATGTTTGGTGTTGATATAATTTTATGTCTCTTTTTTTAAGATAATTAAGGATTGATTCATCTAGATTATCTATTTTTTTATAATTTGCTTTTTTTGAGGGAATTGTTTCAACATGAGCTATTTTTTTCTTAAAACGAATATCATTTTTAAATTTGTCAATAGCTAATTTATCCATATTAATCATTTATTAAAAAATATTTTATATATAATTTTTTTTGCAGGAAAATAAAATTATTAATTCTTATTCTTTTTATTTATCATATAAATTATTAGAAATATTCGTATCTATTAAATAATTAAATAGCTAATAATTAATATTAGTTTTTTATTATTTTTAATTCTTATTTATTATCCATAATAACTAAGTTATTATTTAAGATAGCTAAGTTATTATCCAAAATAATTAAGTTATTATTTAAGATAGCTAAGTTATTATTTTAGAATGCAATCATGTCCTTTGTAAAATCGTTATTAATCTATTTCTCTATAGCTAAATAAATACTTTTCTTAAAAAATTAGTTCAAATTAGTTTTTGGCGTTTTAGTTAAAAAAATGTATTAATAATCAGATATTTTATATGTAGTTGAAAAATAGCTATATTAAAATAAGATATGTTAGAACTAATTGATAAATAATAAATTAACTTTAAAATAAAAATCATAGGTTTTAGTTTCAAATTTTGATTGCTTAAAAAAATTATTTCCATTACTATTACAATGAGTAATATTAAAAAATTTAATGCACTATTCAAATATTTTTTTAAAATTAAATTAATATTAAATCAATAATATCCAATTTCAAAATTAAAATTTTAAATAATTTATTATTTTTTTTTAATTTCAAAATAGCTTTCTAAAGAATTCTAACTTTATCTTTGGATAATAAGATGAGTAAATAATCAAATACAATCATTTAATTATATATAGTTAAAATAATAGCATATAATAAAAAAAATTTTTAGCTTAATAGTATGAACTTTTATAATTTTAAATTCATATTATTAAATGAATATTTTATTTAATTTCAATTATTTATAATTTAAACTGAAATTATAGATTAATTATAAATAAATTAATTATAAAAATTTATTTTTATGTATGATAGTGATTGAATGTGAAAAAATGTCAATTGATAATAATATTATTAAGAGTAATATAAAAGGAAATTACTATTTATTTAAGAGATTATTAATTATAACTACATTATTCCTATTAACTTTATCCACAATAGCTACTTCAAATGGACATATTCTCATTATAGGTGATTCTTTAAATGATTTACCTATTCAAAGGCAAGAAGCAATAGCTATTTATCAAAAATTGATTTCAGATGGTTATCCCGTAGTATTTTTATTAGGAGATAATGCTACATCTGAAAACATTATAAAAGGAATGTATGGTGCAGATGCAATAATTTACATTGGTCATGGAAGCGATTTAGCTTACTATCAAAATGATAATGGAACTTCTAAAGCACCTTATGCACTTCCCACAATAGATAATGTTGGAATTTGGACCAATCAAAATTTTTTATCAGAAGGATTAAATATTTTTGGATTTAAGTATAATGGTATGTTCATACCTCCATTTAAGAAAGGTGCATCAGTTATGTTTATACATACATGTTTTGCTTCTGGATGGGTAGAAGATACTTTCGTTGCTAATCCCGATGAAACAATATACAAATTTAATATACCTTATGTAAATTCAGGAGCTAATGTTTACTCTTCAGGTTATTACCAAGTTTATGATGGAGGATACTTTGATGGGGTTTTAGGTCAAGAGTTAGCTAATGGCGGGGAAAAATCTCTAACATTTTGGGAAGCAAATAATTTAGCTAATCCTGATGATAAAATTGATATAAGCTATTACAAGGAATATAATAATATGAGGTATTATTCTAGTAATGGGGGTAGTTTATTTATAGGGAATCTAGATTCTTATGTCTTACCAACTGCAAGGGAATGTAGTGAATATGATTCACAAGCAGCTGATTTTTGGTATGATTCAGGTAAACCAACAGATGATCCAATCTATGATGAGTCAATAAAACTTTCAACCCCACAAAATAGATTAGAATCTTTTTTTGATGATTTTATTTATTTTATTTTTAATTTCATAGAAAATTTTATTAATATTCTTCTTAATGTATAATATTTAAAATTTTGGATTCAGCCTACGACTAAATTGATGGGGTTTCTCAAAAACAATTGTAAAATGTGTATAATTCATAATATTTTATTAAATTAATTTTAATGATTTTTTATTTAATTTTAATTAAAATTAGTTAAGTTTTTTATATTTTTTATTTATTAAATTTAATTTTAATGATTTTTTATTTAATTTTAATTATATTTAGTTAAGTTTTTTTTATTTATTATTTTTTATTTATT
>WRMT01000216.1 GCA_009777005.1 Methanobrevibacter sp.
TTATAATATAGAAATTAAAATTATTGTTTATAAAAAAAACATTTATTTGTAAGTAAAATAAGAATTTTTTAAATCTTTATTTTTTTTTATTAAAAAATTGTTGAAAATTATTTGTTATTAAAAATAATTTAGCTATTGGGAATAATCCCATAAGTTAGTTTTTTAATATTTTAAAGTAAGATTTATTTGGATATAAGTTCTTTAAATAAGGAATAATAAGATAATATTTAATAATCATGTTTAACAACAGTAATATATTATTTAATTTTATTTAAAAATATATATTATATTATTTAAAATAAAAATGATATGTTTAATTAATATTATTTTTAAAAAAAAAAGAAAATCTTTGTTTTCTTACTTTAAAAGAATAAAATCAAAGATTTTCTAACTTGAAAAACTAAATCTTTTCAAGAAAAATAATATTAATATTTATAATCTATTTAAAGTTGTTAAAAGGGAAAAAAATTTATTAATTTTTCTAAAATTTTAAAATTATTGAACACTTCCCTAATAAAAATAATTTAACTAATAAAAATAATTTAGCTATAAAATATTGATAAGTATAATTAATTAGAGGAAAATAATGAGCATAGATAATATTAATTTTTTAATTACTTGTTTAAATGTTATATACTTCATTTTACCAGCATATATTGCAAATTTAAGTGGTCTTGCATTTGGTGGTACTACTCCAGTAGATATGAATAAAAACTTCATAGATAAAAGACAAATAATTGGAAACGGAGTGACTTGGAAAGGTCTTATCTTTGGAACAATAAGTGGAACTCTTGTTGGAATTGCCCAAGGAATAATAAGTGGAGATATCATCAGTGGATTAATACTAGGATTTTTATTAGCTTTTGGGGCATTACTTGGTGATGCTGTAGGTAGCTTTATTAAAAGACGTTTAAATATAGATAGAGGCAGACCAGCTCCAATACTGGATCAATTAGATTTTATTGCAGGAGCATTGATATTAGCTTCATTATTTGTAAAAATATCTTTAACTACAGTAGGAATAGCTATAATAATCACATTAATACTGCATCTTCTTTCAAACATAATAGCTTATTTACTCAATGTAAAAGAAGTTTGGTATTAAATAGGAATATCGATAATACAATAAATAATAAAAATAATAATAAAAATATTTAAAAAAAAATTAAAAAAATATAGGTAATTACCAAACTTTTTTCCAAAGTTTTATATATGGTTATTGAAAATAGTAATATTATATGATTAATCAATATGATATTGAAATAGCTGATCATTTGAAAATGAAGGATTTAGATGAGATTTTGAGTGAGTATATTGTTTATTATAGGATTTATCAAAGGGTATTGTTTTTAAGGATGTTACGGCAAAACTTTTCAATTAAAGATGCGACTCATCTTTTAAATGTCACTGAACGAACTGGTAAAAATTGGTTAAAAAAGTATAATGAGCTGGGTTTCGATGGTTTAATCCCTAATTTTGGTGGTGGCAGACCTTCTTTATTAAAAAACGACCAATTAGAGGAAATAAAGGAAATTGTTGGAAATAAAGATGCAAATTATACTATAAAAGATGTTAGAAAATTAATATTCGATAAATACGGAATAAAATATTCATATAAACAAGCTTGGGTTATTTGTAGGGAAAAATTAAAATTAAACTATGGTAAACCTTCTCCAGAATCTCCTGACAGATCTCCCACAAGAAAAGAAGACTTAAAAAAAACTAAAAAACATTGATTTAAGCTCAGAACTTATTGGTTTTTTAGATACTACAGCAGTTCAAAATTTACCTAATACAGTAAGAACTCTTTATATTCCTGGAACTAAAAATACAATTGTAAAAAATCCTAAAAAATTTAAATTAAATGGAACAGGATTCTATGGAGTCAATTGCAATTCAATATTAAGTTTTACTCCCAATACAAGAAAATATGAATTTGCCAAAATATTTATTAACATTCGATTAGCTAATTCTCAAAATATAAATGGGATAAAATTATTGAACGAAGCTTTAAACAAAGATAATTTAACAGAAAAATATATAATATCTATATTAAGACGAAAAAGAGATTCAGAATACAAATATAGGGAAACAATAAATAACAAAATCTATGATGAAAAAACAAACCTCGAATCAACCAATCGAAATATAATTTATTATGCTAAAAGACAGAACCCTCAAAATAGTGAAAAAATAGAAGATTTAAAAGAAGAAAATCTATATAAAAATCTAAATTCTGATGAAATAAAGGATATTTTTGCAAAAGAAAAGAAATTAAACATCATTTTAGATAATTATAGTACTCATCATGCAGGATTAATTGAAAACATATCTGAAATCTTAAATATTAATTTAATTTTTTTACCAAAAGAATCCCCTGATTTAAATCCTATAGAAGATGTTTGGATTCAAACTAAAGAAAAAATCTTCAATGATTTTATTGTAGATTCTAAAGATCTTGAAATGAAATTTGAGAATATATATTATGAAGAAGTAAAAAAAGAATCATATTACGAAAATTGGGCAGCAGAATATTTACCAGTTTTGGAAAAAAGTTAGGTAATTAACTATACTTATTTTTTATTCATTACATGTTAAATTAAGTCCTTTATGCTTAATTTATCATTATAGTATTCGACGAAAACTTTTGAAAATGTCAATCTCATTAATTTATCAAATTTTATTTAATAAATATGATTTAAATGGTTTTAATCAAGTTTAAAATTATCATCATTTTTAAATCAAATGTCGAGTACTATAGCTACACTTTTTTTCATCACTCATTAAATGTTAAAATTAAACACACTTAAAAGAAGTATCAATAAGACTGTAAGATTCAATGAAAACTTCAAAAAACCATACCCATTCTGGAATCTCATAAACAAATAATGGTGTTCCAGTAGCTACTATTGGCTGATTTACCATTAAAATTGATGAACTTTCAGGGGCATTGCGAACATCTCGTTTATAATAATTAAAACTTGGAAGATTTTCCATCACTTTAGTAGCTAATATTACTGATTTTGCGTCCATAGAAGGAGTAGCTATGTAAAAATCTTCTCCATAGCCTTTTTCATGATCATGTCCGATTATCACAAGATCAAAATCTGATTTAGCAATATCTTCAACAACATAATCACGAACAAGTTTTTCACCATTAAATCTACTTGTAAAAAAGTCATCAGGATTATCTAAGACAACAACCTGATAATTTACAATTTCAACATTATTTAAAGCTGCATAAATCTTTATAACAAAGGGCAAAATGTACAAAGATAATTTTTCACGAGGATGCATTCCTGAAACAATAGCTATTTTACTGCTTGGATTTGGATAGTGAGAATAGGTGTCTTTAATAACATAACCCTTTGATTCAGACCCAATTTCTACTGTTTCGCTAGAGTCAATGAATAAATAGATTCCAGCGAAAATTACTAAAATTATAAGAATTAATTTTATATTAGATCTATCCATAATAATCCCTCTAATTATTCTTTTAAGAAATTTAATAAAAAATCATCTATTTAAATATTTTTTAGCTATTTAAATACTTTTAAGCAATTCAAACACTTCTTAGCTATTTAAATACTTTTCAGCTATTTAAACATTTTTTAACAATTCAAATACTTTTCAGCTATTTAAACATTTTTTAACAATTCAAATACTTTTCAGCTATTTAAACATTTTTTAACAATTCAAATACTTTTCAGCTATTTAAATGTTTTTCAACTAAAATAGCTGTTCCAATAGCTGGAGCAACTATACATTCTTCATCAGTTAAAAATTCATTCATTGATTTAACTTCTAAATTAAGATTTCGAGCTGCAGAACTAGCTAAAATATCTTTTCCAAGACCTGTGCTTATAACTAAATCTAAGTTTTCTCTTTTTGAAACTTGATTTAAACCTTCCATAATCTGTTGAATTTGTTTTTTGTAAATTTCCTTACAAATGTTATCTATATCTTCAAAAGAAAGCATATCTAAATCAGCACATAATATTCTTGAAATTCTTCTTCTAGATTCTTCAATAGATTTTCCAGATCCATCAGGAGTATCACAGATATATTCCTCAGTAGCTATTTTCCCTAAAACATTGTAAACATCTGCACTTATTGCAAAAAGTTCAGAAGCTAATTTATAATTATTTCCATCTAAAGAAATTTCATCTACAAATGTAGAAATATTAGTCCTTAATAATCCAGTGTATACAAGCTCTCCAGTAGCTAATCTCACCATATCTGATCTACCTGTAGCACATTCACATCCATTCTTAACTGGAATGATATCCGTTGTTGTACTTCCAGTATCTATAAAAATACAATTTTCATCTATTTTTCCAGCAATTTGAGCAGTAGCTATCCAATTAGCTGCAGCTACATCAAGTGGATTTTTTTTTAAATCTTCATATGATAAAACACCATTAATTCCTATAAATGACAAGGGAATATTAAAAATATCTTTAACCTCTTTAGCTATTTCTAAAACACCTTCTTTTTTTGTTTCATAAGCATCTACAAGTTCTGCTGTCATTGATATTCCAACTGCATCGACTGAATCCAAAGCCACAATATTATTGATTAAATTTAATAAAGTATCTTTTAAATCCTTCTTATTACTCCACATAGGAAGATATTTAAAATCCGTACCTATATTCTTGATTCCACCTTTTTTATCAAAATCAACTATAGCTAAATCAGTATTTGCTCCACCAATATCAAAACCAGCTATTCTCATTTTAAAACTCCTAACAAATGTAAAATTAAAAATAAAGCATCAATGTAATTTAATTTACTGATTTGTTAATTAATAATTCTTAAAAATATTTAATACTTAATTATATTAAAAATTAAAAACCAACTTAACTTATTAATAATTCTTAAAAATATTTAATACTTAATTATAATAAAAATTAAAAACCAACTTAACTTATTAATAATTCTTAAAATATAGTGGTTTGTAAATTTATTTTCATAAAAATCCAAATTTTAAACAACTTTTTTCCGAAAATATATGTCTTTTAAAAAATCTGTAAAAATGTTGAAATATACTATAAGTATTTATAATCTATTTAATTTTTATATTTTTAATAATATTTTTTATAAAAATAAATTATATTAATCATTATTTTATTAAATAAATTAAT
>WRMT01000217.1 GCA_009777005.1 Methanobrevibacter sp.
TATTCTTTATTAAAATTAAATCTTTAAATTTTAAAATTTTATTTTAAAAGACTATACAAATTGTACTTTTATAAAACAACTATCCAATGAACTCAAAACATGATAAATACTACCCAAACCTCTCTAATTTTTTACAATTTTCAGACACCCTGATAATTTATTAAATAAAATTAAATTAATTTTTCAAACCAGTATAAATGATTATTGTTCAAATCAATTTTAAAGTTATGATTTTCATTAAAATTATATTAAAACACAAAAAATAAAAATAATTAATGATTTATATGTTAAATAAGATAAAAAATGGTTTAAATTCTATTAAAAAGATAACTTTGAAGAAACTTATTTAAAAGATTAAACAAGTTGCTTGTTTTTAAGAAAATTATATTGAATTTCTTTAGAAATGTTAAAAAAATTTAGTAATTTACTATACCATTATATAAGCGTATATAACTATGATTGAGGTGAAAAAATGGTAATTGTTTCAATTAAAGATAATTTATTTAAAAATCTTAGTGAAATAGCTAAAAAAGAAAACACCACAGAGGACAAGTTAATCAGTGATGTTATTGAAACATTTTTAAAAAAAGAAAATGAGGAAATACTAAGTTTTGAAGATTTAATGGGTATAGCTACTGTTGATGAACATTTTAGTGCAGTTGAAGATGTTAGAAAACTTAGAAATGGAGAACTATGATATTTTTAGATACTAACTTTTTAATATCATCTTTTATTGATAAAGAAAAGGACATGATAGAGTGGTAGAAGCATTTAAATAAATAAAGGATGAAGAATTCACAATGACAAACCAAATATTTGCAGAAGTTACTAATATGCTTAAAATAAAGCTGAATAGAAATACTAAGTTGATAGTTCAAATTCTTAATGGTTGGCAAACAATTGTACAGTGATTTATGAAGATAAAAAACTAACTAAAAGAACTATTGAGATTTTTACAAATATGATAGTACATTATCATTCCAAGATTCTTTAAATATTGCTACAATGGAAGAGTTAGGAATACATGAAATAGCTACTTTCGATAATCATTTTGAAAATAAAGAAGGAATATTACAATTCATTGAGGTATTAATTCATTTATAATTTATTTTTTCATCATAGGGGGGGTGCCATAACTTTTCATTGTTAATTGGTCAGTTATTTCATCATAATCCACAGCTATTGTGCACTTATTCTCCATAATTTTAATTTTTTCATTATCTATAAGTTTTCAATTGAATAAATCAATATTTGACCACTAGCCCCCCCTGCGATTATTAATGGATTATTTATTGAAAAATCACAAGAAACTATGTTTTCTTCTGTGTTTAATCGTATTATTGTTCTTTGGAGTTTTTCAAGGTAATCCAATCCGCATTTAATGTTTTTCCAATCCCAAATACGAATAGTCTTATCCCAGGACCCTGAGACAATGTATTTTCCATCAGGTGAAAAACACACACTAGCTGCATAATCTGTGTGTCCTTTTAGTATATTTTGAGTTTTCATGGGCGTTTTCCATTCCCAAACACTGACGAAGCTAAATAGTCCTGAAGCAATGTATTTTCCATCAGGTGAAAAACACACGCTTTCCACAAATTTTGTGTGTCCTTTTAGTTTTTTTAGAGGTTTTTCTGGTTTTTTCCATTCCCAAACATTAACGGTCTTATCTGCTGATCCTGAGGCAATGTATTTTCCATCTGGTGAAAAACACACACTATGTACTGCATTTGTGTGTTTTTCTAGTATTTTTGGAATTTTCATGGGGTTTTTCCATTCCCAAACACGAACACTATTATCTCTGGAACCTGAGGCAATGTATTTTCCATCTGGTGAAAAGCACACACTATGCACAGTATATCTATGTCCTTTAAGTTTTTTGGGAGGTTTTGTGGGTGTTTCCCAAAGCCAAACGAGAACAGTTCCACCTGATGCTGAGGCAATGTATTTTCCATCTGGTGAAAAACACACACTATGTACTGCATTTGTGTGTCCTTTTAGTATTTTTGGAGGTTTTTCTGGTTTTTTCCATTCCCAAACACGAACAGTTGTATCATCTGATCCTGAGGCAATATATTGTTCATCAGGTGAAAAACACAGGCTATTCACATAATTTGGGTGTTTTTTTTGGTTTATTGGAGTTTTCATGGGGTTTTTCCATGCCCAAACACGAACAGTTTTATCTCTGGATCCTGAGGCAATGTATTTTCCATCAGGTGAAAAACGCACACTTTGCACTGCATTTGTGTGTCCTTTAAGTTTTTTGGGAGGTTTTGTGGGTGTTTTCCATTTCCAAACATGAACACTAGTATCTCCTGATCCTGAGGCAATGTATTTTCCATCAGGCGAAAAACACAGACTTTCCACCCAGTTTGTGTGTCCTTTTAGTATTTTTGGAGGTTTTTCTGGTTTTTTCCATTCCCAAACACGAACAGTTGTATCTCCTGATCCTGAGGCAATGTATTTTCCATCAGGTGAGAAACGTACACTATACAGATGACTTGTGTGTCCTTTTAGTATTTTTGGAGGCTTTTCTGGTTTTTTCCATTCCCAAACACGAACAGTAAGATCTTTAGACCATGAGGCAATGTATTTTCCATCAGGTGAAAAACACACACTAAGTACATCATTTGTGTGTCCTTTTAGTATTTTTGGAGGTTTTTCTGGTTTTTTCCATTCCCAAACACGAACAGCCTTATCTCCTGATGTTGAGGCAATGTATTTTCCATCAGGCGAAAAACACAGACTTTCCACCCATTTTGTGTGTCCTTTTAGTATTTTTGGAGGTTTTTCTGGTTTTTTCCATTTCCAAACACGAACAGTACGATCTTTAGACCATGATGCAATGTATTTGCCTTCTGGTGAAAAACACACACCTTCCACCCAGTTTGTATGTCCTTTAAGCTTTTTTGGAGGTTTTCCTGGTTTTTCCCATTCCCAAACACTAACAGTATTATCCCATGATCCTGAGGCAATGTATTTTCCATCAGGCGAAAAACACTCATTATATTCATGCCATGAGAGATTTTTTAGTTTTTTTGGAGGTTTTTCTGGTGTTTCCCATTCCCAAACACGAACAGTCTCATCCGTTGCCGATGCAATGTGTTTTCCATCAGGTGAAAAACCCACACTAATCACATCACTGGTGTGTTCAAGTATTTTTTGCAGTGGACCTTCTGGTGTGTTCATGTGATGGTATGGTTTGAGCCATGGATAATTAGTATGTATGTCTATTTCATTTAATAATTCTTTAACTTTAGTATTTTCAGATGTTTTTAATCTTCCCCATAGCTGAGTAGGTAAACTTTTAATGTTATCTTTTAAAATATCTGAATCCATAAATAAAATATTTTTTATTATTTTTAAATGATAATTTTCTTCTTTTTCAACGTCAATATAATTGAAATCATTGTATGTGTTGAATATATTATTTAGTTCGCTTTTGTTTTTTGTCCAAGTGTAATGACCAAGTATTTCCTCTAAAATAGCTATTTTATTGGAATTAACTAAATGATATGGTAATTCATTGAAATCTCGTAAATTAGCTCCTTTGAAAGTATAATCTTCTTCTGGGTCGGTTTTTAATTGGAAGTAATCTGCAAGAAGACCATTATAATATTTTTCATGTTCATATCTTTTTTTAGCTGCTATTTTGAAGTTGTCATAAAAATAGTCATATCTTCCTTCTCTTCTTGCAATGAATGGCTTAACTTGGCGAATGAATAGATTGATAGAATCAGTAATGATATTTTCATCTTTTTTAAGTTCTTTTGAGATTATCTCTTTTAGCTCTGTTATTGATAGTCCTACTTGAGCATTAGCTAATAATCCAAAAAGTATTGTGACAAATCCATTTATTGTGTCTTCTTTTTCTAGTCTTTCAAGTATGTGGTTAAATGCTTTCTCTGGTGTTTCACCGAACCTTTCAATTTCACTACTTAATTCTTCATAAATTCCAAATAATCTAAGTTCTGATAATAAAATTTTTAAAAGTAAAGGATTTTTGGTTCCTTTAGATTCACAAATAATATTGATATCTTCTTCATCTAATGCTTTTAAGTAATTTTCAAGGTAATTATTTATAAGTTTTTTTCTATCTGCACATTGATCCTTTTTATCTTTATCATTATCTAATGGTAGTATTTCAGATGAAAAATAGTATTCTTTATTGTTTTTAATATTATCAATTTTATTTTTCGTGCTTTCATCTTCTTTAAAGCTTAAAATTATTTTTAAATTTGGAGCTAGTGGTTTATCAATCCAGTCAGTCATAGCTAAACCATTTGTGATTTGATTGATACCATCAAGGATAATAATTGAGTTTTTTTCAGCTAATTCATTAAATATTTCTTCTTTTTTTTCTTCAAATTTTCTAATGGTTGGTGGAACTTCGATTTGTGCTTCTTCTAGTATAGAACTCCATAGATTGTATTCATTGGAACTATCATCTGATGCACCTGCAAAACGATAAATAAGATTATCTTTATTTTTTAAGTGATGTGTGATGTAATTTGCTATTAATGTGGTTTTTCCTAAACCCGCTTCTGCTGTTAAAACAAATAGCCGATTATCATCACTATTGACATAGCTATTTAAATCATCAAAATCTCCTTTACGCCCAATAAAACCATGGGAATTTAGTTCTCTAAATAGGTCTTGTTGTTTTAACTCTTTTTCAAGACCTTCAACTTCAACTGCTTCTTCATTATCTGGAAATTCTTTAATTAACTCTTTTTTTAGCTGATCTAATATAATTTTTTTTAAATCTTTATTTTCTTTGTGAATTTCTTCAAATCCCTCTTCACAAGTTTTTTCACCATAAAACTCTTTAAATCCACCTTTATATACATTTTCACTAAATTCTCTTAGTTCTCTTACCTCTAGGTTTTCGTCCCATTTTCCTGTATAGTGTGTTACTGTGCTTCCACTGGATATGATTTTTACTTTAAATTCTTCAAGTTTTAAATCATCTATAGCTATGTTTTCTTCATAGCTAAAGTTTTCATCTTTTTTTACTTTTTCAGGGTCATAGTGGTTGGTGTAAATTCTTTTTTGTTCTTCATTTAATTTTTGGGTGTAGTTGTCTTCTCTAAAATAAAATA
>WRMT01000218.1 GCA_009777005.1 Methanobrevibacter sp.
AAAATCATTTTAATTAAATTTAAAATGATTTAAGAGATTATTATTTAAAAATATTTTTTATAAATGTTAAATGATATAATAACATACTAAAATGAAATGTTTTATTTAAAATAAGAGGAAATAAAATAAAATTTAATTGTTCTACTACTACCAATAAAAAAAGGTGAAATTATTTCAAACAAACCTAAAGCTATCTCTGTTTTCTCTGGAGGATTGGATTCAACAGTAGCTACTGTAAACTTTTTAAAAACACATAAAATACATGTTTTAACATTTGATTATGGTCAAAAAAGTGTTAATCAAGAAATCAAATCTTCCAAAGAAATATGTGAAAAATTAGCTATTGAACAGACAATTTTAGACCTTAAATGGTTGGGTGATTTAGGAAATTCTGCTTTAACAACAGACAACGAGATTCCAAGTTTAGCTATGGATGAACTGGACAATGGCAAAATAACTAAAGATTCAGCAGATAAAGTCTGGGTTCCTGGAAGAAACCTCGTTTTCACTTCAATAGCTACTTCTTTTGCGGAAGCAGAAGGTGCGGAAATAATAATTGTTGGTTGGGATAAGGAAGAAGCAGCTACTTTTCCAGATAATTCAAAAAAATTTTTAAACAGCTTTAATAAAACAATAGCTATTGGTTCAAAGGATAATATTAAAATTAAAGCCCCACTTATTGACTTTAACAAAAAAGATATTGTGGAACTTGGGAAAAAATTAAAAGCACCTATGGAGCTTAGCTATTCTTGTTATGAAAGTGAGGATATTCATTGTGGAAGATGTGAATCTTGCCTCCGAAGAAAAAGAGCTTTTATTGAAGCTGGAATTGAAGATAAAACTACTTACATTAAATGAACTTAGCTAATAATTATTAATTTCATTGTTGGGATAACTATATCACTTATATCTGGGAAAAACAACCTTTAATTAAAGTGAATTATTTATTATAACTTCTTTCTCAATTTCTTTTTTAATAGAAAAAATCTTTTTATTTTATAATATAAATAATATTGAGGATTTATTTTTAAAAATAATTAATTAAAATTTAAAAAATAATGAATTAAAAATTAGTCTAATAAAAATTTAAAAAATAATAAATTGAAAATTAGTCTAATTAAAATTTAAAGTTTAAATAAAATATTTCATAATTTTATAAAATGCATCAGTAGAAGGATGAATTTCAATAAATTCATCAAATTTGTCTATATCTTCATTAATTCTCATTAAAAATGATAAATAAGATACGTCACTTACAGAAGAGGGAGAAACAGCATTAATGGAGTCGATTTGATTAGTTTTCATATTCATTGAAATTTTGGATAATCCTGTGTTTTGAGTTAACACATTCCAAAAGCTTCCAGGTCCAGCAAGGCCAGGAAAACTAATAGTTTCTATTTCATCATTTGCATTATCGAGATTTGGCTTTTGTTTGTCATCTTCAATGTCTTTATCCTTGTTTGTTTTGTTTTGTTTTGATTTTTGAGTGCTATTCTCAGTTATTACATTATGATTAGCTATTTTTTCTTTATTTTCACTATTTGAAGTAAAACTCACATCCATATTAAGAGTTAAAGATTGAGGTATATTTTTATATTCTACTTTAGTTGGAAAACCTGCTATATTTCGTGCAGCTACTATTCCTTCCATTCTGGCAACAGGAGTTAAATTTAAACCTCCAGTTACATCTCCTGCAGCATAAATATTAGAAATGTTTGTTTGCATCATTCTATTCACTTTAATTGAGGAGTCTATGTTTAACTCAACAATATCTTTAACAATTTCTGAGTTTGGAACTCTACCAGTAGCTATAAAAGATTGTCCTTCCAATTCATTAGTATTGGTTATAATACTATTTTTTTTAATTTCCAAAACATCTGTATTTTCATAGATATTTATATCTTCATACTCCTCTCTTATAACATACTTCCTTATTTCGGAATCTAGTTCTTTTAAAAAGCTGCTGCGAGTAATTATATTCACTTCACTACCGAAAGATGAAAAAATATTAGAGACTTCTGCAGCTATTATCCCTCCTCCAATAATGTTTATTTTCTCAGGAACTTTATCAATTTCAAGAATATCACTACTTGTAAGTGCATGGTTTACCCCTAAAACATCGGGTATAAATGGTCTAGATCCAGTAGCTATTAACAAATTTTCGAAATCATAGCTTTCACCATTAACATAAACACTAGAATCATTTATTTCTGCTTCTCCATAGATGATTTTATTATTAACAGATTCATTTTCTTCTTGGTTAATTTTTCGAAGTATTTCCTGTGTTTTCTTTATTTTTCCTGTTATTTCTCTATAAGATATTTCAATATTCCCTTTCATCACTCCTAAAGATTCATAATGTTTTTTATTATTTAAAAATCTAGCTATATCTGTTAATGCACATATAACCATACAACCTTCATTTAAACAAGTCCCAGCTATGTGTTTCTTTTCTATGAGTAAAACTTCTTCTTCTAAGATTCCAAGTTCTAATGCAGCTAATCTTCCTGCAGGACCAGCTCCAATAATTATATTTGTCATGGATAAAACCTCAATAAACCCTTTTTTTTTTGATTTATAAATATTTTTATTTTACATATTATAATTTATAAATGATTTTTTATGTTTTGTTTATTTAGCTATAATTTATTTTATTTAAAATATTAATTTTTCATGATTTTTATAAGGTGGAATTTATTTATTTTGAAATGTTAATTTTTCATGATTTTTATAAGGTGGAATTTATTTATTTTGAAATGTTAATTTTTCATGATTTTTATAAGGTGGGATTTATTTATTTTGAAATGTTAAATTTACATAATTTTATATAAGTTAAAGTAAAATATTTTGTTATAATATTTAATTTATTCAAAAAATTTATTCAATTGAATATCAATAGCTGTTTTTATTAGCTATTGGTTGTTTATATAAATATTATTTATTTTATTGACCTTATTATTAGCAATTATTAGATTATTAAAAGGAGATATGAGTGTATGTGTATTGCAGCTCCAGCTCAAGTTGTTGAGATTAATAAAGATGAAAAAATAGGATTCGTTGATTTTGGAGGAGTTAAACAACAAATAAAATTAGATCTTGTAGATGAAATTGAGGTAGGAAAATATGTTCTTGTTCATGCAGGATATGCTATTGAAGTTTTATCTGATCAAGCAGCTAAAGAATCTTTAGAGGCATGGGATGAACTTTTAGAAATTTTAGATGAAGAAGATGAAGAACTTTTAGCACAAACAGAAGGCAATAAATAGCTATTTTGAGAAATTTTTTTTTAATTATTTCTGTTTTTTTTTTTTTAATTCATTTAATTTTTAATTAAAGTTCTTTTAATTACTTAATTTTATAATTATTTTAGAAAAAGCACTATTTATTTTTAAAATAGCTAATTTTAATTATTTGAGGAATATATCTATTTTATAATTATTATAGGTAATTACTGGTCATTACCAAATAATCTTCCTATAAATTTTGTTTATTTATAAAAATTTTTAATTTTTATAAGTTTAGAAAATCGAAGATTTTTCAAAGTTTAAAACGAAGTTTTTATTATTTATATAGGAATACTAATTTTAATGAAAGAAGTTTGCTAATACATATGTACAGGCGAACACCAAATTTTCACCTGAAAATTATCAATTCAGTAGGTATATAGGTATATACTAAGCAAATTTAGTGCTAAAGATTAGTATTGTACTATAATTTTATTATTAGGTTTATCCAAATATTTTAAAAATCAGTTTTTATTTTCTATTAATAAATTTATTAGTAGCTATGGGCTTGTTTTTTGTAAAATTAATAAATAGATACTTTTATTACACCATAAATTTTTAATAGTTCATTTATTAAGTTCCCTTCAACTGGTTCTTCAGTTATTATGGTTAAAGTAGGATTATCTCCAAGTTCTATGTCACTTGCATAAGCTTGTCGAATACTAATATTTTCTGCTGAGATTAGCTTACTTGCTTCAGCTAATATTCCAGTATTTTCGTCCCCTACTTCTATTTCAATAAGACCTAATCCTAAATTCTTTGCAATATTTTTAAGAAGTGTTCCTGCAGGAATTATATTTTTAAATATGCTGGACAGCTGATCGTCTTCTAAAATAGTTTGCACTGTTGACTTAACAGCTCTTCTATCAACATTAGCTGCATTAGCTAATGCAACATCACTTATTTTTAGATTACCACAGTAAATCTTTTTATCTTTATCTACTCTTAAACCTAACTCAACCATTTTCCAAGCAACATTTATCCTTGCAGGATATTTTTTAAATTTGTGATTTAACCTTTCCCACATAGTAAAACCTGGTAAAATGAATAAAATAAGATATAAAAAAATAATATGTAAAAGAGATAGGCCAGCTGGGATTCGAACCCAGGACCTCACGGTTATCAGCCGTGCGCGCTAACCAAGCTGAGCCACTGGCCTATATTTCATATGTTATATATTAATAAAATTAGCTATATATTTTTATAGAACTATCTTGTTTTATACAATTATCTTGGGAATAAAATTAGATAGAATAAAAACTAGATTCAAATTTTAGATTTCATCATATATAATCTTTTCGATTATTAAGTGGTTTAGTACAGATAAATTATCTCTACTATTAAATCTTAAAATTTGAATATTTTTAACTATTAAAAGTATTATTAAAATTAATTTTTATTAATCATTTCATTTATTGAATCCGCCATTACATGACCTTCAACAACAATTTCAGCTTTTGCAATTCCATCAACAGACTCAGCATTAGCTTTTGCATCTGCAGCCATACGAGCTACACTCATACATCCGGGATTTGTTGGTTTAATTACAATTTTAGCAGTATCTCCATCGATATCAATACTTTGTACAATACCCATTTCAACAATACTCACACCCATGTGTGGGTCGTTAACTTTGGAAACAGCTTCTTTTACATTAATTGCTAAATCATCTGACATAATAATTTCCTCATTACTTGAGTTAATAACTTTATTATATTAATTATATATTTTATTATATTACTTATAAATTTTATTATATTAATTATAAGTTTTATTATATTAATTATATATTTTATTATATTAATTATATAT
>WRMT01000219.1 GCA_009777005.1 Methanobrevibacter sp.
AAAATATTAAATTGGAACAAATTATTTTTTTAGCAAGCAAATAATAAAGATTTTTTTTAGCTATTATTGGAAAACATTTAATTTAACATATTAAAAAATATTTACTTAATATATTATTAAATTTTCCAAAGAGCAAATAATAAGTAAAAAAAAGATTATTAAAATTATAAAAATGGAATATGAAAATAATATTGACAAAAATAGAAAATCAGAAAAATAGTTTTCAGTTTAATAATTTAAAATTTAAAACTTCTTTAATATCATCAAAAGACTTAGATGAACCCATTTTTCTAAATTCATTAGCTATTGTTTTAATATCTCTTTCAAGAAGTTCATTAGCAATTGCGTGATCCAATACAACAGATTGTGAAACATCTATGATTACTGGCTTTTCATCCTTATTTAAAATATTAAACGTTGATAAATCACCATGAACTAAATGAGCACCTTTAACAAACTTTTTGATTTCAATAAGTAATTTATCTAAAAAATCATCAACATCCTCTGGGTTTTGGTTTTTAACAGTTTGAGCAGGATTTCCCAAGTCATCTCCAATAAATTCCAAAAGTAAAACATTATTCATAGCTATTATTGGTTCAGGAACATTAACATTAGCTTCTTTAGCTCTTTTCAAGTTCCTAAATTCTTTATTCACCCATAAATTGATTAAACGTCTTTTATTATTAGATCTTAAATTGAATCTTGGGTCTCCTTGGATGTAATAATGCATCTTTTTAAAATCAGAAGTAGCTATTCTATAAATTTTAACAGCTACTAGAGAGTTATCATCTCTAACTCCCTTTAAAACATTAGCTTCTTTTCCCGTGCTAATTGCCCCATTGAGAACTGTCATATAATTCTGATTAGCTAATTTATACAATGTTTCAAGAGTTTGCTTGTCAAATATTTCACTAGCAACTTTTCTATCCTCTGCACCTTTAATTCTTTTTTGAGATACAATTTTTTCCATTTTAAAATCAGCTTTAGCTATTTTATCAATCATGAAAACCTCAAAAACCCAGTTAAAATATATTAAAAAGAATGAAATTTGTATAAAATACTAGATTTTATTAAATAATTTTTATAAAAAATAAATATCAAATTATACCATACCTAATAAAATTAAGTAATAAATACCAAATAATAAATAGAAATAAATATTTAATTCCTATTCATCATATAAAATATAATAATAATCAAAATAACTTTATAATATTAACCTAAAGATACTATTAACATTAAAGAATTTTATCATTAATATATTCATTTTAAAGACAATATTAACACCAAAAGAACATATAAATTAATATATTCATTTTAAAGAAAATATTAACACCAAAAGAACATATAAATTAATATATTCATTTAAAAGACAATATTAACACCAAAAGAACATATAAATTAATATATTCATTTAAAAGACAATATTATCACTAGGAATATATTATTAATATAATATTATTTGGTTAGTGAATATGAAAAATTATTTATTAAAATCAGTATGTAGAATTGGCTAAATAATTAAATATTCTTTTTAAAAGACCAATTAATGTCCCATAACATAAACTACATTTTTAAATAGCCTTTTCTTTCAAGCCAATTAGATTCTGTCCGGGTATATCTCCAAATAACATCAGCTTTCTCATCAGTTTGGAAATCCCAAGGTTTTACTAAAACAACATCTCCTTCCCGTATCCATATTCTTTTCTTCATTTTCCCTGGGATACGTGTCATTCTAACATTACCATCAGAACATCTAACTCTTAGCTTTCCATGCCCCATAATTTGTTCTACTACACCAGGTATTTCTCCTCTTCTTGGAGTTCTAACTCTTTTAAACGGTTGTGGTTCTGGTTCTCTACTCAAAAACTCTCCTCCTATATGAAACTTTTGTTTCAAAATTAATGCATAACAGATAATATAATAAAATAACAATATCCAAAAACTATTTTTTAAAATTTTTAATTAATACTTTTGCAAAAACTATTATATAAAATATAAACTTTATTAAAATAATTGATAAAAATATAATACTCAAATTAGGCTTTTGGAAATTCTCAAATTAATAATTTGAAAAATCTTATTATCAATTTAATAAATAATGAATATGTAGATATAAAATAATAATATCTTATATATGACTTATTTTTATATCTTCTTGTATAAATACTATGATATATAGAGTTACAAAATAATATTAATTAGATATTTTATCAAAAACCAATCACTTGTTAAAAAAATTAAAAATAATATTTATTGATATACCAAAATTGGAATAATACAAAATTTACCTAGTATTAAATATATTAAATAAATAAAATTTATGGTTTGAAAAAAATTAAACTAAAAAAATCGAGGAGTATCGGATGGGAACTGAATTTCTAAAAATAAAAGAAGTTGAAGAAGCAAATGATATTATAAAAAAATTATTTAACGAACTTTATTCTCCAAAATCAGAAGAAATAGCTATTGAAAATAGCTATAAAAAAGTATTATTCCAAGACATAGAAAGTTCAATAGATCTCCCTCCTTTTAATCGTTCATTAAAAGATGGTTTTGCATTAAAATCAGTTGATACCTTTGGAGCAAGTGAAGAAAATCCAAATATTTTAAAATGTATTGATAGTGTTGAAGCAGGATCATTTAGTAATAAAACCATAAATAAAGGAGAATGTATAGAAATAAGTACTGGTGCTCCAATTCCTGAAGGTGCTGATTCAGTAGCTATGGTTGAATTTAGTGAAAAAGAAGATGATGAAGTTTTCATCCTTAAAAGTGTTCCACCTAGTCAAGACATAGCTATAAAAGGTTCTGATATTGAAAAAAATAAATTACTTCTAAAGAAGAAAACTATCTTAAGTCCTGATAAAATTGGGGTTTTAAGTGCTCAAGGAATTAAAAAAATAGCTACTTTTAAAAACCCAAAAATAAGTGTAATTTCAACTGGAAATGAACTTTTAAAAGACAATGAAGAAATGGAATATGGAAAAATCTATGATGTTAACACCAATGCAATTAAAAATGCAGCTATATCCTGTGGAGGAGAGGGAGTAGCTAATGAAATAGTAAAAGATGATTATGATGAATTAAAATCATCAATCCAAAAATCCCTTAAAGCGTCAGACATTGTAATATGTTCAGGAGGAACATCAGCAGGTGTTGGAGACATTTTAAGACATGTTTTAGATGACATTGGTGAAGTAATTATCCATGGAATCTCTGTTAAACCTGGGAAACCAACTATCATTGGAAAAGTTGATGGAAAGCTAGTTATTGGACTTCCTGGAAATCCCGTCTCAGCATTGATTATTTTTTATGTATTTATAGCCCCAAATATTAGAAGATTAGCTGGTTTAAATGAAGTTGAAAAAAGTAAAATAGCTACTGCTACTCTTTCTAAAAGATTGCACTCATCTAAAGGTAGAATGCAATATAGCTTAGTTAAATTAGAAGACCACTTAGCTATTCCTATTATTAAAGATTCTGGAGCTATTACTTCCTTAGCTGATGCTGATGGTTATGTTAAAATTCCAAAATCAGTGGAATTAATAGACGAAGGAGAAAAAGTTAAAGTAACCTTATTTAATGATTTTTAACAAGAAATAATTACAATTAAAAAAATATTATGAATTTTACTTAAAACAATCAGATTATAAACATGATTATGATAATTATGAATATGATTATGAATAATATTTAGACTATCAACTTATGATGATTGAAATCATAGCTAGGGAAAAAAACTATGAATTATCATGAAAATTAGTCTTGAAAGAAAATTTTTTTATTAAAAATTTACTACAATATCCCTTTATTTTAAAAAAATCTATTGATAATTCTTTAAATTAATAAAAAAAAAAAAATCTTAAAAAATTATCTTTACTTAAAAACTTTATTTCTAGGATTATGATATAAATTAATTATATAATTGTATTATCATAGACCAAATAATTTTAATAAAATATTATGTGTTAGATGTGTTATCATGAAAATTAAAGATAAAGTCATAAAAGAAGAAAAATTAGCTATTATAAATTATAAAGGACCCGTTGAATATATGGAAGTTTTACTTAGTAAACTAACAACTTGGGTAGAGGTAAATGAAGTTGAAGCAACTGGACCTCCTTTTGCAATTTATTATACAACTCCGGGTAGTGTAGATGATGATAAAATGATTTATGATATGGGAATACCAATAGCTAATGACTCTGAAATTGAAGGTAATGATGAAATTAATGTTGTAGAATTATTAGAACACAGAGTATTAGCTATTATCCATAAAGGACCTTATTCCACATTAAATAATTCATACAAAGAAATGGTAGATTATTCCATAGAAAATAATTATGATATTATTGGTTCTCCAAAAGAAATATATTTCAATAACCCTCATGAAGTTCCAAAAGAAGAATTAATAACTGAAATCCAATTCCCAGTTATAAAAATGTGATTTTTCCTTTGTTTTTCTATTTAATGAACACATGATGTAAAAAAAAAAAAGTATTTATTGAAAAACAAGAAAATGATATTTTAATTGTGCAATATAATTTACAAACTCCTACTTAAAAAAAATTGCCTGTAAATTATGACATTATGTGAATTTTATATCTCATTCAAGAAGGTTATATCAAATTTAAGAAATTTATTTCTCATTTAAGAAGGTTAAATCTAATTTAAAAAGTTTATATATAATTTAAGAAATTTATTTCCCATTTTAAAAACTTATTTCTATTTTTTAATATTAATTCTTTAAGAGAGTGTCCCAAAAGTCATGTTTCATGTTTTTTATAATATTAATTTTTATATAATTTCTTTAAATTATGAATAGCAATATAATATTTCTTAAATATTCTTAAAAATATTATTATATTATTTAATTTTAATTTAAAAAGAATATATTATTTAAAATATACATTTTATTTTAAATAAATATTATTTTCAAAACTTTGAAAAATCTGTGATTGTTCAATGTTAGAAAATATGTGATTTTCTAAAAAAAAAATTATTATAGAAACATTTATATTCAATTTAAAGTTTGTTTAAAGAAAATAATTTTATTAATTTTTTTAAAATTTTGAATAAATGGGTACT
>WRMT01000220.1 GCA_009777005.1 Methanobrevibacter sp.
TAAAAAATTAGTTTTCAAACATTTATTAAGTTTTAAAATTTAATTTTAAAAATTCCAATAATTTATTAATAATGAGAAGATTAACTTTTCAAAACACTTTATGATTAATCAGAAATTAATTCAAGAATATAATTAAAAATATAATAAATGGGAATAATATGGATGTGGATTGATGGATCAAATCAATCAGCTTTTAAAGCTATTGGAAAATACAGAATCTGTGGAAATCCATGATTTTAGAATGGATTTTGAGGAATTAGAAATAAATTTAGCTCCAGCTATTGCTCAAACAGTTCATCAAACTGTAGCTAAACAACAATTAATAAAAAAATCAATGGAAAAAACTTTACTTAATGCAGGAGAATTTAAACCACCAATTAAAGAATATCCTGGTAGTATTGCTCAAGTTCAACTAGGTGATGGAGCTAGAAAACCTGTTTACCTTGGAGGACAAACTGCACTTTATAGGTTTGAGGAACCACAACCTAATCCTCCTGTTGTAACCTTTGATGTTTTTGATATTCCAATGCCAGGTCTTCCTCGTCCTATAAGAGAACATTTTTCTGAGGTTATGGATTCTCCTGGAGAATGGGCTAAAAAAGCTGTTAAAGATTATGGGGCAAATATGATTACAGTTCACTTAATTGGAACTGGACCCAAAGTTATGGATAAAAGTCCTAGAGAAGGTGCTTTAGCTATTGAAGAAGTACTTCAAGCTGTTGATGTTCCTATTGCTATTGGAGCATCAGGTGACCCAATAAAAGATCCTCTTGTATTAGAAGCTGCAGCTGAAGTAAGTGAAGGTGAAAGATGTTTACTTGCATCAGCTAACATGGATTTAGATTATGAAAAAATAGCTAAAGCCGCAGTTGATCATGGTCATGTAGTTCTTTCATGGGCTATTACTGATGTTAATATGCAAAAATCACTTAACAGGTCATTAATGAAGGTTGGGCTAAAAAAAGAAGATATTGTTATGGATCCAACTACCTGTGCTCTTGGTTATGGTATCGAATTTTCAATTGATGTTATTACAAGAACTAGACTAGGGGCTCTTAAAGGAGATCCTGACTTGCAAATGCCAATGTCTTCTGGTACAACTAATGCATGGGGATCAAGAGAAGCTTGGATGAAAAATGATGATTGGGGACCAACAGATTATAGGGGACCTTTATGGGAGATTTTTACAGGTCTTACATTAATGTTAAATGGTGTAGATCTTTTCATGATGCTTCACCCAGATTCAGTAAGAATACTTCGAGAAATTGGTGAAACATTTACTAAAGATTATTTATCCAATAGTCCTGCGAAAACCGAAAATTGGATTACAGAATTAGAATAATTGTGAGGTATTATCATGGTTAAAGTTACTGCAATGGATGTTTATAAGTTACTACCTCAAACAAACTGTGAAAAATGTGGAGAAGCTAGTTGTATGGCTTTTGCAGCAAAATTGTCAGAAAAAGAGTCTGATATTTCTTTATGCACTGAATTGGTCGGTGAAAATTTTAAAAAACTTGATGATTTACTTGCTCCTTTTGTAAAAGAAATTATCATTGGAAAAGATGATAAGTTTTCTCTTATTGGTGGAGATGAAGTTCTTTATAGATATGAAGAATCATATTATAACCAAACAATTATAGCTATTGATATTCCAGATGATTTAGAAGAGTCCCAATTTGATGAAAGAATTAAAAAAATTGAAGATACTAAGTTTGAAAGAACTGGGGAATCTTTAAAACTTGATGCTATAGCTTTAAGGAATAAATCACAAAACCCAAAAAAGTTTGCAGAATGTGCGAAAAAATTAAAATCATCTAAATATCCTGTGTTTTTACTTACATTTGATTCAATAGCTATGGAGGCGGCACTAAAAGAAATTGGAGATGAACGCCCACTAATGTATGCAGCTACTGAAAATAATTTTGATGAAATGGCAAATTTAGCTATTAAGTACCAATGCCCTATTACTGTTTCATCTCCAGGTAACTTGGAAAAAATGAAGGATTTAGTTTTCACTCTTAAATCCTTAGGAGTGGAAGATATTGTATTGGATCCTGGAACTCTCACAGGAAAAGCTCTTGGAGATACTTTGGATAATTTTGTAATGTGTAGGCGATTAGCTATTGAAGAAAAGGATGAAAATTTTAGATATCCTCTTTTAGGGATTCCTGCACTTGTTAGATTGGATAATGAAGATGATGAAATTAAAAAAGGTGTCATGGAAGCTACAGTTGCTTCAACATTAATTAATAAATATGCTGATGCACTTATACTTAAAGGAACTGAAATTTGGGAACTTATTCCTATCCTTACTCTTAGACAAAGTGTTTACACTGATCCTAGAAAACCACAAGCTGTTGATTCTGGGATTTATGAATTTGGTGAAGTTGATAAGGATTCTCCAGTAATACTCACCACAAACTTTGCATTAACTTATTATACTGTTGAAGGTGATCTTAAATCTGGGAAAGCTACTTGTTACTTATTAGTACTTGATACTACTGGAAAGGCAGTAGATGTAGCTATTGCTGGAGGACAATTTGATGGTAAAGCAGTAGCTGATCTAATTAAGGATACTGGAATTGAGAATAAGATTAATACTAGAAAAATGGTTATTCCTGGTTTAGCTGCTCTTTTAAGTGGTGAAATTGAAGATGAAACTGGTTGGGAAGTAATGGTTGGTCCAAGAGATTCATCAGCAGCTGCAGATTTCATAACTGATAAATTTTAGCTATTTAGTTGCTGAAAATTTTACTTATTTAGAATCAGAGAAATTTTAGCTATTTAGTTGCTGAAAGTTTTACTTACTTTGAATCAGTGAAATTTTAGCTATTTAGTTGTTGAAAGTTTTACTTACTTAGAATCAGTGAAATTTTAGCTATTTAAAAATACTTTATTATATATTATCCTGGTGATTAAATGAAGACACTTATGGTTACAGACTCTCAAATGTGTACTGGGTGTAAAGCATGTATAAGTGCTTGTGAAAAAGAACATGGAACTGCAAGAGCAAAAAAAACAGAAACTATTCCTATATTTTGTATGCATTGTCATCCAGATAAAGCACCATGTGTTAAAATTTGCCCAGCAGGAGCTATTGAAGAAATTGATGGTATTTTAAAAGTTAATGAAAATGCTTGTCTCTTATGTAGGTTGTGTATAATAGCTTGCCCAATTGGAATAATGGCGTTTGATAAGGAGAAAAAGTCTGCTGAAAAATGTACACTTTGTTTAGAGTCTGATAAGATTATTCCCACATGTGTTGAAGCATGTAAAGATAATGTTTTAAATGTTTTCTCTATTGAAGATCTTCAAGAACTAAAAAATGATAATGATATAGTTTTTAACTTAGAAGAAGCTATTAAAACATTTAAAACTGGAAATTAATTTTTATTAAATTTTCTACATTTTTTTTTAAATATTTTTTTTTTTTTTAACTTTTTAAAGTTTTTTATTTTTTCATGAAAAATCAAAGTTTTTCATATTGTGAAGTCAAGTTTTTATTTTTTTCATGAAAAATCAAAGTTTTTCATATTGAGAAGTCAAGTTTTTTTTATTTTTTTCATGAAAAATCAAAGATTTTTAATTATTTTCACATCATAATTGATATTTCTTATTTATTTTAATTAAAATCATTAATTAATTATATTCATAATCCAATAATTTATTAATCTTTAATTTTTTTTTCTTCAAATGAGATTATTTAAAATTTATTTAAATGATATTTTTTTATTTCTCTTATAAAAAAAGATTTTCATTTCAAAATCTAAGGTCTTTTACTTTATTACAGTTTTCACAGTGTTATATTGTCTCATTTACACCCTTTTTTTTAAAGGCTTTTCATTGAATATGTTTAAATATAATTGATTTTAATCTAATAGTGTAGTAATTCTATTTCAATAAAAATTTTTTTATATTTTTCCTTGTAATATTAATAAAATATGATATTATGGAAAAAATTATAAAAAAAAATTACAATGGAGTGTGTAAAATTATGAAGGCAATTAAAAAGCTATTTGTAATATTAATAGTGTCCGTGTTCATGATTTCTATGGTGGTAGCTACAGCTTCTGCTGTAGATGTGGCGAAGTATGGGAAAAAAAATACTGGGGTCACTATTGAGTCTAAATCAAAAGTAGCTAGCTATACAATTAAATGGGATGCTAACAGTGGCACAATAAATGGTAAAAAGACAGTAAAAACTACTGCCAAAAAAGGTTACAAGTTAAAACTGCCCAAAACACCAAAAAAAAGCGGCTATGTATTTTTAGGATGGTACACCAAGAAAAGTGCTGGAAAAAAAATAAGTGCAAACACCAAACCTACAAAAAGTGTTACTTATTATGCTCGTTGGAGATTAAAAATAGTTGGAACCTGGAAAGATGCTTCCAATACTTTTGTTTTTAATAATAATGGGAAATTTAAATATACCCAGCGTACAAGTTCGAAATCTTATGTGACACAAGGTAACTATAAAGTTTCAGGTGCAAAAATACATTTTTCAAAAATAGTGTCTGAACCTGGAAAAGCTAATCAACAATCTAAAAATAATACAGTTTTTGAACACAAGTTTGTTAAAAGCAGTGGACGAGAATATCTTCTCATACCAACGGTATTTAATGATATGCCTTATGTAGATATTAGCTATGGTACTGGTCTTGATAGATATTGACTAAGATAATTTGAAATATAAAATTTTAATTTTTTATTTTTTATTTTTTCTTCTTTTTTTTACCTTTTTACAATAAAACTTATATTTAGAAAAACTATTTCTTTATTTTATTCCTTGAAGAAAAGTTTGAATAAATTATATCATATTACTAAATTTTTTTAACATTTATAAAAACTGTTTTTTAATAATAACAGTTTAATTCATTTTAAATTTAATTTAAAGATTTTTAAGATTATTTATAAAAATTTTATTTGTAATAAATATTAAGAAAATACTATACAGGCTGGGAAACAATTATTTTTGTTCAATGAGTATATATACTAAAATAGAAAATGTTCAAAAAATTTTTATATATGGATTTTTGTTTAAA
>WRMT01000221.1 GCA_009777005.1 Methanobrevibacter sp.
TTTTAAAAATTTTTGTTTAACTTTTTTAAATTAATAGCTAACCATATAACATTTTTTTATTATACTTAGCTTTTCTATGATTATTATGTTTTAAATCGGTTATATTTAAATATTTTGCATGAAATGTCTTTAAAAAAAATAAATAGGGGGGGGGGGGGGGTTTAAAAATTTTTAAAAAAATTATAAAAAAAATAAAAAAAAAAAAAGATTAAAAAAAAATTTTTTTATAAAAAAAAAAAAAAAAAAAAAGAAAAAAGGGGGGGGGGGGGTGTGATTTAAATATTTTAAAAGAATTATAATAAAAATTAATAAAAAATAAGATTTAAAATATAATTTTTTATAAAATAAAGAAAAATAAATAGAAAAATCAAGATTATAATGATTTAAAAGGAGTACAGAAAAGTATTATTAATTATTCTTATTAATGAGCATATATTAAAAAAAAAATCTTGTAAATGCAATTAGTGAAAAATATTTATTTGAAATTTATTTTCTTTGAATATTGAGTACTGTCAAAAATTCTGGATAGATACATTTTCAATAATTTGAAAAAAATAGTTATTTAATTCTTATCTCAAAATAGAGGCAAATAGCTATTTTTGAAGTATTATGAAGAATTAACGATTAATACTAAATTTTTCATTATTGGGCTTCGGTCATTGCCCATATTATTATTTGTATATATTTTTACGTTGACCTATCTCAATGATTTGTATTTCTGGAGGATTTAATTTATTTTCAATGAAAAAAACTATACGGTAATCTCCAACTTTTACTCTTCTTAACCCTTTTAATTTCCCATGAAGAACTTTAGAATTATAGGGATTAAAGACAGTTAATGAAATATTTTTAAGCAAATTATGAAAATCATCAATATTCCTTTTTTTTAACTTTTTAAGATATTTTTCAGAATTGTTAGAAAGTATAAGTTTATAAGAAGTGTTTTTCAAGTTTATCAACGTCTATTTCTACTTTTTTACCCTCATCAATTTCTTGTTTAATTTTTGAAGTTCTTTCCCAAAAGTGACAGTCTTCAATTTTTAATTTAAGCTCACCATTTTCAGTAAGACTTGATTCTTTAATAGTTTTTCCTTTAATTTGTTCAAGTATTGATTTTGACAATGGTATTGTTACAGTTGTCATACTTTATTCTCCATTACTTATTTTAATATCATTATTACTATGGCTAATATTTTATTTAAATACTTATATAAGGTAATTTCACTGTCAAAACATTAGTTCTTAAAGTTTTATATTTATATAGTATTCGGCAAAACTTTTAAAAATATCCATCTTGATTAATTTATCAATTTTATTAATAAAATATGATTTAAAGGGTTTTAAACAAGTTTAAAATTATCTTCATTTTTAAATCAAATGTCGAACACTACAATTATTTTTTATTTTGATAAGTTTTATATTTTTTTGAGTTACAATTTTCATATCATTTAGAAAAGTATCATTTCACATACCTTGACCTAAATGATATATGTAATAACTATTTTATGAAATTTATTATTAATAAATTTTATTATGAATTGACTAAGTTATTCAATAAATAATCCAAAGTCAAAAAAATAGAAGATAAAAAAAGAATATCCAATAACTAAAATCATTAATATAACTACTCATTTGATTTATTACTTCTCACATTATATATAATCATACTATATTTTTTTTATTATACCCGTTATACTACAATTATTTATATTAAAATCAATTATATTTAAATATTTCGAATATTGAGTTTTTAAAAAGATAAGAAAGAATTAAAAAGTTGAATCATATATTTAAAAAGAATTAAAATAAAAATTAATAAAAAATAAGATTTAAAATATAATTTTATTTAAAAATATTTAAAATAAATATAAAAATCATGATTTTAATGATTTTAAGGGAGTATGAAAAAAAATTAAAATAAAGAATTAAATTACTTATATACTTCTATTAACGATTTAAGCTTGAAATCATTGCTTTTTAAAGCTAGCATATCCATTGTAAGGTAAATAGCTAAGGTCATCATATGCGAGAGATCTAATATTTAAATATTCTTGATATCCTCCTATACTAATTGGTGACTTCTCAAACTTATACTCAGCTACTTGGGTACTGGGATAATTTTTTTTCACTCCATTTACTTTGTGGACGATATTTGTGAAGGTTATCTTTTCCTTTGATGCCTTGTAGTTTCCAGTTTTCACATCTCCAGCCATGCCAGAACCGTAATAAAAGATAAATTTTCCTTTGTCAGTGAACAAGTAATTTTCACGAGGACTACTAGGATTAAAAATATTTTCCCATCTCCATGCACCTACCAATTTTTTCTCTTCAGAACTCAAACTATTTGAACTTCCCTTTTACCACTAGCATAGTAAGTAACAGTTTTATTTATCTTAAAACCTTTTTTAACAGTAGTAGCTATTGTCTTTTTGTTCCCTATTTTACCACCATTTGCATTCCAAGTAATCTTATAAGAAACAGCTTTTTCTTTAGATTCAATAAGAATTCCAGTATCTTTTTTATCAATTTTTGTATACTTACAGCGTAAGATGTAGCTAATACCATTGTAAACATTAGCATAGCTATTGTAAACACTGTAACTATATTTTTAATGGATTTCATGTTTTTATAAGTCTCCTTTTATGATTTTATTTAGAAAATAGCTAGTATAAATAGCTAATTTAAAAAATTAACTTCAGCTATTTTTAATTCATAGCTAAACATATTTTATTTTTTTATACAAGCTATAGTACACTTATAATGTTTAAAATCAAATATATTTAAATATTTCTAATTAAAGTATTTAAAATAATAAATGAGGAGGATATAGATTATTTTAATGAAATTTTTTTGGAAAATATTGAAAAATAAGATGTAAAATATAATATTATTGAAAATTATTAAAAATAAACGTAAAAATCCTGATTTTAAGGATTTTAAAAAAATTTTAAAAAAAATTATTAAAAGATTTAGTTTGGTGTAGCTAATGCTTTTTTTAAAATGACTATTGATACTCATGTTTATTTCTAAAATACGGTTCAATTTGTGAACAGTATTTTATTACTTACTTATATGAGTGAATGAATCCCAAAGACTACTCAATGGCAAATAGTTTCTATCTTGATAATCAAGATGTGCAATTTTCAGAACTTCTATGCTTTTTGATTGCTTTTCAATCTTATACTCAGCTACTGTATTGGGATAATCATATTCTTTGTGCCCATCATAATAATATTTTACTACAACATTTGTAAATGTTATCTTTCCACTAGATACCTTGTAATTTCCAGATTTCACTGTAGCAGTATTGTCGTAAACGAATTTTCCATTTGCAAGAAAGATGTAATCTATTTCCCAATTAGTATCCTTGTATTTCCTCCAAGTTCCTACTAATTTCTTTTCTTCAGCATTTAAAACCTTTGAAGTTCTTTTCGTCCATCGGGCGAAATAAGTAACACTTTTGTTTGGTTTGGTGTTTTTAGTTATTTTTGTACCGCCAGTTTTCTTAGTGTACCAACCTTTGAATGTATATCCACTTCGTTTAGGTGATGAACTAAGTTTATTTATCTTAGAACCTTTTTTAACAGTAGTAACTATTGTCTTCTTGTTACCTATTTTGCCACCGTTTGCATTCCAAGTAATCTTGTAAGAAACAGCTTTTTCTTTAGATTCAATGGAGATTCTTGTATCTTTTTTTTCATCTTTAGGCACACTTACGGCATAAGATGTAGCTATAACTAATGAAAACATTAGCATAGCTATTGCCATTACCACTAATATTTTTTTAATTGATTTTATATTATTACTCTCCTTTATATTTTTATTTAGAAAATAGCGGAGTATAAATTAACTATAAATTAGCTATTTTTAAAAATTTTTGTTTAACTTTTTTTAATTAATAGCTAATCATATAACATTTTTTTTATTATATGTAGCTTTTCTATGATTATTATGTTTTAAATCAGTTATATTTAAATATTTTACATGAAATATCTTTAAAAAAAATAAATAGGGGGGAGGGCTGATTTATATATTTTAAAAAAGTATAACAAAAATTAATAAAAAATAAGATTTAAAATATAATTTTTTATAAAATAAAGAAAAATAAATAGAAAAATCAAGATTATAATGATTTAAAAGGAGTATGAAAAAAAATTATAAAAAATAAAAATATGAGAATTTAATATTCATTTTTATCATGAGGATTAGATCAATTATTTAACCTTAAAATCACCCTCTTTATTAAAACGATTTCCAATACTAATATCTCTATATGTCCTATTATGATATGGACCATCATCTGAATAATAAAGATCAGGGATATTTAAATATTCTTTATCATTAGGTGAATTCTTCCTAAATTGGTATTCAACCACGATATTTGGAATTTTTTTTGGCTTCATATTGTAATAGCTATCAATGAGTACAATATTTGTGAAATATACTTTTCCATTGGACAATTTGTACTTTCCTGTTGTATTAGACAAACCCACTGAATAACCATAGAAATTCAAATTTGTAGCGGCACCAATGGAAGAACCTGCTATTATATAAAAACTAAATGTTCCATTTTTATAAAAGTTGTATTGGCGATAATTATCCCCTTTATAGCTACCCCAACGCCCAATAATTTTTTTTTCTTGAGCATTCAAAACCTTTGAAGTTCCCTTTTTCCATTGAGCGTATAAAATAACACTTTTACTGGGTTTGGTGTTTTTACTTATTTTTGTACCACCAGTTTTCTTAGTGTACCAACCTTTGAAGGCATATCCACTTCGTTTAGGTGATAAAATAAGTTTATTTATCTTAGAACCTTTTTTAACCGTAGTAGCTATTGTTTTTTTGTTCCCTATTTTTCCACCATTAGCATTCCAAGTAATCTTGTAAGTAATTGCTTTTTCTTTGGATTCAATAAGGATTCCCGTATCTTTTTTTTCATATTTAGACACACTTACTGCGTAAGATGTAGCTATCACTAATGAAAACATTAGCATAGCTATTGCCATTACCACTAATATTTTTTTAATTGATTTTATATTAT
>WRMT01000222.1 GCA_009777005.1 Methanobrevibacter sp.
AATAATTTATTGGAATCTTTAAAATTTATAATTTTATTTAAATTAATTTATTTAATAAAATAATAATTAATATTATTTATTTTTATAAAAAATATTATTAAAAATATAAATATTAAAATCAAATAGATTATAAAAAATTATAGTATGTTTCAACATTTTTACAGATTTTTTAAAAGACGTATATTTTCCAAAAAATTTGTTCAAAGTTTGGATTTTTATGAAAATAAATTTACAAACCACTATATTTTTTAGGAATTTTGAGTAAGTATTTAAAATTTTGTAATTATTTTTTGCAATTTCAAGCAAATATTTAAATAATTTAGAATAATTAATTATTTGAATGACTATATTTAAAGTGGTCAATACTTAATAGAATTATACTGTGTAAATCTTAATTTATATAATTCATGATGAGGTGAGTCTATTGCCAAATACAGAATACCTTAAAATTCCAAAAGATAGAGTTGGGGTTTTAATAGGAACTAATGGGGAAGTTAAGCAAGAGATTGAAAAAATTACTAAAACTTATTTAGATATTGATAGTGAAGAAGGGACTATAACTATTTCTCCAATTGATGAAATGGAGGATCCTTTAGGAGTATGGAAAACAAATTTCATTGTAAAAGCTATTGGAAGAGGATTTAATCCTGAAGCAGCTATTAGATTAAATGAAGATGATGTTTATTTAGAAATTATCAAGCTAACTCTTTATGTTGGAAAATCTAAAAAAGCATTAGCTAGACAAAAAGGAAGAATCATTGGAAAAGATGGAAAAACACGAGAATTAATCATTGACATGGCTGAAGTTTCAATGGCAGTTTATGGCAAGACAGTTTCTTTTATTGGTCAGCTTGAAAATGTTATGATGGCTAAAGAAGCAGTTGAAATGATTCTTAATGGATCCAGACATAAATCTGTTTATAGTTTTTTAGAAAACAAAAGACAAGAAATGAAAGTCAAGGAATTTAAATCTGTTGTTGGAATTGATGATGATAAAATTGAATTTAGAGACGATTTAGATTGATTCCATTTATTTAAAAATAGATTATATTATTTGGCATTATATACTAATTACTAATTTATTTAATGACATTCTTAATCTTAGTAGTAATTATTCAGTTATAAATATTCTTTTCTTATAGTAGTAATATTTTAATGATCTTTTTTATTAATATTTAAATTGAATTATTCTGAGTATTTGTAATGTTTTTGTAATTGGTTGAAGTTTCTAATGTTCATATAGTTGGTTGAATTTTGTAATGTTTTTGTAGCTGGTTGAAGTTTCTAATGTTCATGCAGTCAATTGAAACTAGCTCTTTTATTTGAATTTATTAAAACAAAATTTAACTTGAACATGCAAAAACATTATATATGAAATCAGGCATATATATGTACTTAAGACAATTCAATTAAATCGATGAATTTATTCATAGGGTATTTTGGATAAAAAATAGTTAATGATTAACTCTAGTATACTAAATTTTAAGAAAGAAATTTAGCTATTATTTATAATAATTTTTTTATTATTTTTTTATAATATAATTTTTAAATAGTATAAAAATCTGTAATTTAATGAGGAAATATACTTTTTAAATGAAATTCTATTTTAGCTATGGCTTTTTGATGTATTCATAATATTTTAATATGAACTGCAGAATTCATTAAATAAAAATATGCAAATATTTTATATAGTTCTTATTTAATCATTTAAATTAATTTTAAGATATAAGGAGGTTAAATTTGTCCCAACAAGCATCAGAACTCTTTGATAATTTTCAAGAATTGACACCTTCAGAGTTCTTTAGAAAAAATAAGCAAATGTTAGGATTTTCAGGGAAAATCCGATCTTTAACTATGGTTTTCCATGAACTGATTACTAACAGCTTTGACGCTGCTGAAGAAGCAGGAATTCTTCCAGAAATCAAAATAAATCTTCAAAAAATTGATAAAGATCATTATTTACTTATACATTCTGATAATGGTCCTGGGATACCAGAAGAGTATATAATGAAAGTTTATTGTACTATGTTTGCAGGTTCTAAGTTTAGAAATATTCAATCCAGAGGTCAACAAGGTTTAGGATGTAGTGGTTGCGTTCTATTATCTCAAATGACCACAGGCGAACCAGCAAAAGCAATTTCTGTATATGAAGAAGGAGATGAACTGAAAGGTGTAAAAGTAAAATTTAAGATGGATGTTAAAAAGAACAAAGGATTACTTTTAAAAAGAGAAGAAGCTGATGTTAAACAAACTGGAGTACATTTAGAACTTCAATTTAAAGATGTTTCATATTCATTAGCTGAACAAGGAGCTTATGAATATATTCGTAGAACAATGATGGGAAATCCACATGCAAAAATCACTTTTAAAGACCCAACAGGACATAAGTATGTATTTGAGCGTGCTGCAGATATTGTCCCAGTACTTCCAAAAGAAGTTTTACCTCATCCAAAAGGAGTAACCTCTGATGATTTAATTTTCATGGCAAAACACACTGAAAAGAGAAGATTTAGAACTTTACTTTCAAGTTCACTTTCAAGAATGTCTAATAAAAGAATAGCTGAAATTGAAGAAATCACAGGAATAGATTTAAATAAGCGACCTAAAGATATGAAATGGGATGAAGCTGAAAAAATTGTCAATGCATTTGGTCAAATGGATTTCATGGCTCCTCCAACTTCTGGACTTATTCCAATTGGAAGTAAACAAGTTGAAGAAGGAATGAAAGCTATTATAAACCCAGAATTTATATCCGCAACAACACGAAAACCAGTTACTTATAGAGGAGGAGTAGCTTTTATTATTGAAGCAGCTATTGCTTATGGAGGAGATTCTGGTAGACTTGTTAATGAACAAAGAAAATCAGAAATCATGAGATTTGCAAATAGAGTTCCATTATCCTTTGATCAAGGTAGCTGTGCTATTACAGAAGCTTTAAAAAGCATTGATTGGAAACGTTATGGACTTAAAGATTTAGAAAATAATCCTGTTACTATTTTTGTAAATATTATTTCTACCCAAGTTCCTTACCTTTCAACAGGAAAACAAAGTGTAGCTCCAGAACCAGAAATCATTCATGAAGTTAGACAAGCAAGTATGAAAGTAGCTAGAAAGTTACAAAAATATATAAGGGCTAAAAAAGCAGCTAAAGAAGAAGCTATGAGGTCAAAAATATTTGAAGACTATGTTCCTTTAATTATAAAAGAATCAGCTGCATTAGCTGAAGTGGAAGCTCCAGAATATAAAGAAGTTTTAGCTAAAGTTACACGAAGATCATTAGCTGAGTTATTAGGTGAAAATCCTGTTAAGATTGATGAAATTGAAGGAGAACTTGATGTTTCAATAGATGAGACTGTTGAAAAAAGTCGACCAAAAGCTGAAGAAGATGTGGGAGAATAGGTGGGTTAAATGACTGAAACAAAAGAAGAAAAAAAATTAAATAAGAAAGAAATCACATACAATAAGCTTAAAGGTCTTGGTCAGGATATTATTGATGATGTAATTAAAAACAATATCCCTACTTTTAAAGTCCCATCTCGTGGTACTTCTAATATAGTTTATGATGAAGCAAAAAGATACTATGTTTTAGGAGATAGATATGGTAAACGATCTCTTGGTAATGTAAAACAGATTAAAAAAATTGGGCAAATGGTTTATGTTTCTAATTTCTGTAAAGATTTAGTTCAAAGAGAAAAAACAGCTACTCCAAGGGAGATGTACTATGTTAGTGAAGGTTGGGGAATAGGATTTGATAACCAGCAGGAATCTAACATTGTAGGTGAAGATATTGAGGTAACACTTGGAATGACTCGTGAAGACCTTGGTTTAATACCTGAAGAAGATGGAGCATCAGTTTACGGTGACATTGTTTTACAAGAAGATGATCTTGAAATCAATGCTTTAAAATCAGGTAAATCTGGATATACAATTTCTCCAACTATTGATGAAGTAGAATTCGTTGATCATGACGTTAAAAGAGTAATAGCTGTTGAGACTATGGGAATGTTCCATAGGATGGTTCAAGAAGAAGCTTATAAAAAGTTTGATACATTGATTGTAGGACTAAAAGGACAAGCTGCAAGAGCTACAAGAAGATTTTTAAAAAGAGTAAATGAAGAACTTAACCTTCCAGTTTATGTTTGTAACGATGGAGACCCTTGGGGCTTTCACATAGCTATGGTGATAATATCTGGAAGTGCTAAGCTTGCTCATGTTAATCATGACCTAGCTACTCCTAATGCTAAATTTTTAGGGGTTACAGCATCTGATATTATTAACTATGAACTTCCAACAGATCCTTTAAAAGATATTGATGTTTTAAGGCTAAAAGAATTAGCTAAGGATCCAAGATATAGAGATGAAAATTGGCAGAAAGAGATTAAAAAAATGTTAAAAATCGGGAAAAAAGCAGAACAGCAGTCTTTTTCAAAATATGGTCTTGAATATGTTGTTGACACATATTTTCCAGAAAAATTAGAGCTATTGGAATAATTCTAATAATTTTTTTTTTTTTTTTTATATTTATTCTTAGTTATACTAATCATTTTTTCAATTGATGATTCTGTTTATAATCCCATTTTTCTACATATTTTGTCTTTTATAACCATTAAAAATCTTTTTTTCACTTTTTCTGTTATTCGATATATAGGCGATATCAGGAAGAATATATTAAATTTATATACTCCCATTTATAATTATTTATTATTGGTATTCTTAAAAAAAGATTAAAATTTATACTATATTTAGTGTTTTTCAAAATTAATTTTTTTATTTTTTTATAACTATTTGGATTTTTTAATTTACTTAAATTTGATTATATATTAAAAATAGTGTTTTGTAAATTTATTTTTATAAAAAGTTAAAATTTTAAATAAAATTAATGGAAAACTGATATTTTATTAATTTATTTAGGGTCCTAGATTTTTGGGAAAAATCAGAGGTCATTGGTATTTTAGTTGGTAAGTTTAAAGCTCATTGTATGTTTCGTTGATAAAAGTACAAATTGTATGGCTTTTTTGAGTTTAAATACTC
>WRMT01000223.1 GCA_009777005.1 Methanobrevibacter sp.
ATTATTAATAGTAAATTATATCATGTATTATTATATAGTATTTAACTTAATGCATATAACAAATAAAATTTTCATGAATATGTTAAAAATCTTTTAAATTAAATTTAAAATGTTATAATAAAAAAATATTTTTTATAAATGTTAAAAATTTCGTTTTTAAACTTTGAAAAATCTTCGATTTTCTAAACTTATAAAAATAAAAAGTTTTTATAAATGTTAAAAAAATTTTGTAATTTCTATATTTAAATTTATTAATTCATATTTATTATGTAATGATTATTTTTAATTATTCTAAATTGTAATTTCTATATTTAAATTTATTAATTCATATTTATTATGTAATGATTATTTTTAAATATTCTAAATTTTATATAATTATTCACAAATAGTTTCACTATTAAATTATTCGAGCTTATTAAAATATTAAATTATTCAATATTATTAAAAAATAATTTTGTATTCTTTTATACAATTAGAATTAATAATTTTACATAATCATATTAATAAACTAAAATTATTTAAAATTATTAAAATTATTCAAAATGTGTTTTATCATTATATAAAATATTTAAAAATGTTTTAAAGGTGTTATAAATGAAAGCTAATGCATTAAAAATGTCAAATGGTGTGTACTGGGTCGGAGTTCTTGATTGGGATTTAAGAGATTACCATGGATACACACTTGAAGGAACGACTTACAATTGTTATTTGGTCTTTGGTGAAGAAAAAGTAGCTTTAATAGATAATACTTACCCTGGATCATCTGCTCAGCTATGGGGAAGAATTAACGATGCTTTTGAACAAGAAGGCAAAGATTTAAAAATTGATGTTGTTGTTCAAAACCATATAGAAAATGACCATAGTGGTTGTTTACATGAAGTAATAAATAAATTTCCAGATTTAGATTTATATTGTTCTTCAAAAGCAGTAGCTGGACTCAAAAGTCATCACCCATCACTTAAAGATTTTGAAATGAATGTGGTTAAAACTGGAGATACTCTTGATTTAGGAGCTAAAACTTTAACATTCTTAGAAGCTCCAATGTTACATTGGCCAGATAGTATGTTCACATTCCTTGCAGAAGATGGAATTCTATTTTCAAATGATGCATTTAGTCAACATATCTGTATAAGTGAAAGGTATGATAATGAAGTATCTGAAGATATTTTAATGCTTTATGCTCAAAAATTCTATGCAAATTTAGTTACTCCTTCTTCACCACTTGTTTTAAGAAAATTTAAAGAAGTTCAAGAGCTAGGTTTACTTGAAAAAATTAAAATGATTGGTCCAGCTCATGGTCAAATATGGAAGGAACCTATGAAAATCATAGGAAAGTATCAAAAATGGGCATCTGGTCAATGTAAAGATAAAGTCACTTTTGTATATGATACAATGCACTTTTCAACTCGAAAAATGGCACATGCTTTAATGGAAGGAGTCATATCTGAAGGTGTTGAGGTAAGAAGCTATTTTTTACATACTGATAGTAGAAGTGATGTTGTAACTGATGTGCTTGATAGTAAAGCAGTCTTTGTTGGTAGTCCTACAGTAATGAACAATCCATTTCCAAGTTTAGGAGATTTAATGTATTACTTTGCTTCTTTAAGCTTTTCAAAAACAGGTTACAAAAAGAAAGCTATTGTTTTCGGATCTAAAGGTTGGGGTGGAGGAGCTACTAAAAAACTCGCAGCAAATCTTGAAGAAAGTGGATTTGAAGTATTAGATCAATATGACCTTACTTTCATTCCAAATGAAGAAGAGCTAAATAAATGTTATGAAATTGGAAAAGAAATAGCTAAGCAAATTAAGTTAGAATAGCTATTAATGAATGAAAAGCCATATTAAAAAAATTATTTATTTAATGAATGAACTAAAATTAAATAGAATAGTTAAGCACTAGTTTTTAATGGATAAATTGTTAAATAATTATTTATTTCTTAAAATATAGTGCATATCATATTTTATATCAGAATATTAGCTAATTTTTCCAATAATATTTTTGTATTTAATAAAAACCTCATTTAAGGATTTAAAAAATAAAATTTTTAAAATTATTTTTGCTTTGTTTTTATAGCTATGGAAGAAAAGTCTGAATGTAATTAGTTATGATTAACTAATTTCCATAAAATCTATCTTATCCTCTTATTTTTAAAATAAATGCTTTAACAATTATTTTTATTAAATAATATAATTTTTAATCATTTGAATTGATTAATAAATAAATATTAAAATTTTTTTAAATTATTATCACTTAAAAACTTTTTTTCAAAAATTATAATTTTTAAAAATAAAAACTTTTTATTAATAATAAAAAAAATTTAATAAAATTGTCTAAATTATTTAAAACTATTCACATTTTTAATATTTATTTAAAAAAAAACTTTAAAGGCTAAAATTTTCAAATGAAGTTTTATATTCAATATTACAATTATTTAAAACTATTTTTTGATAAAAAAATTATAAACAATTTATATAATAACTTTAAAAACTTAAATCTTTAGTCTAATAATCGAATTTTTTAAAAAGAAGTTATGGTTTTAATTTTTTAAAAGGAAGTTATTGTATTAATATTCTAAAAAGAAGTTATGGTTTTAATATTCTAAAAAAAAGTAAAAGGAAAAAAAAATTTAATATTCCTTAAAATTTGTATTTTTTACTTACTATTATTCCGAAATTAATTAACAGCATTATTAAGAGTGTTATTATTGGTATTCCTGTGTTTTTCATTGTTACGTTTCTACCTTGATTATTAACAGCTTTATTTTTATAACTTGTATTGTTTGTTTCAGGAGTAGGAACATCATTTGTTTCAGGGCGAGTTGTATTGTTTGTTTCTGGAGTAGGAATGTCATTTGTTTCAGGGCGAGTTGTGTTGTTTGTTTCTGGTGTAGCTATGTTATTTGTTTCAGGGATTCTTGTGTTATTTGTTTGGGGTGTAGTTATGTTATTTGTTTCAGGGATTCTTGTGTTGTTTGTTTGGGGTGTAGCTGTGTTGTTGGGTTCAGTTATTCTTGTGCTGTTTTCATGTGCAGAGATATTAAATCCGTTTAAAGCTGTATTTGATGGTTGGTAATAAATATTGCCGTTGTATTCGCTTGAGAAGTTGTAATTTCCAGGGTTTTGGAATGTGTAATGGAAGGTTGCTTCTCCATTGGTGTCAGTGATGTTTGTTCCAATAATTTCGCCATTGAGTCTGAATGTTATTGTTTCTCCAGCTATAGGAGTATTGTGAGTTAGTGTAGCTATAAGTTTGATGGTTTGGTTTATTTCACTGTTTCCTTCTGTAGTTAAGTTAAGGGAACTAGCTATTTTTTGGACTGTGATTATTTTAGTGTCATTGGAGCTATTGTAATCCTCGTCTTCTTCAAATATTACTTGGATGTTGTAAGTTCCACTGTTGGTTGGGGTATAGTTAAATGTTGCTTTGCCATTGGAGTCTGTTGTTTGTATTCCAATTTTTTGTCCATTGATTATTAGAGTAATGTTTTTGTTAGCTAAAGTTTGTCCTTGATTATTTTTTAGGATGGTGTTGATTGTAATGGTGTTGTTTATATTTAATTCTCCATCAATGTCTATTGTTAAAGTGGTTTCACCTTTATCAGAGGTAAAAATCTCACCTAAAAGGATTTTTTCATAATCTAACACGATAGTAAACTCATCTGCTTTCGGATGTTCTATAAGCACGTCCCATAGTCCAGTATTATAGGCTATTCTATTACTTATTTGGATATTGCTATTATTTAATAGCTGGGCTTTGAAAAGTGGTAGTTTATTAAACTCTCCAGAGTTGTTAGTATTGTTAAGGTAAAAAGTGTAATTTATAAGCCAATTTTCACCAACTATGCCGTTATTTTTATATGGAGTAGCATTAACTACATAATAGCTAAGCACATTAATGCCAATGATTTTATTCATTTCTGGAGTGTTATTTCCAAACCAATTAGCTGAAACAGTATTATTGACACCATGTCCACCAGCTTCAGTAAAATTAATAAAGATATTATTTGATATGATGCGATTATAAGAAATATTCAAATTATTTATTGTACTAGTTGTAGCAGCACCTCCACCTACACGAATAGCAGTGCTACTAACATTAATATCATTACCACAAATAGTAGTATTATTCATTTCATAAGTGAATGCAAATAAGTAAATTCCAAAGCTATTGCTTCCAGTTGTGTTAATATTATTATAAGAAATATTATTATTAATCACAACACCAGTATTTGCATATAAAGAAACACCTCGAGATTCGCTTCCATTTGTTTTAATGGTGTTGCCATAAATATTATTATTTTTTGCATTACCATGATCTGTCTGTAAATGAATTCCATGAGCTCCAAGTGTGCTAATTGTATTGTATAAAATACTGCTATTTTCTAAGCTACCATTTATTACATATAAGTAAATTCCATGAGCATTACTTCTATTTGTTGTTATAGTGTTATTTTTTATTATTATGGTATTTAAGCTACTGTTTGTTGTAATATTTATTGCTACTCCATTTGTTGTTATTTGATTATACTGTATTGAAAGATTACTTTCATTTGAGAATATGGTTTTATTATATCCTCTAATTGTTAAATTTTCAATAGCTACATTAGAACTAGTAATATTGAATAATGCATTATTAGTGTCTGATGTGTTTCTTACAATTGTTGCATTTTTTCCTGAAATTTTAATACTTCTATTAATATTGAGTTTGGATAGATTATTGAACTCTCCTTCAAAGATTATATCATCAGTAGTTGTTGATATTAAACTTTGTATCTGACTTGTAGTGTAAGTGCTAGTAACAGTTATTTCTGCACTATTAACACTAGATACGGACGATAATATTAATATTAAAAATAGAACAATGAAAAATATATAAGATTGCATAAATTTTATCATTTTCAACCTCCTAACCATTTTTTAATGCAATGATTTAGGTTAACTATTAGTATGTAATTATCTTATATATAATATTTTCTATTTACATTAAATATTTAAAAATTAGCTATGTATTTTCATAAATTTTAATC
>WRMT01000224.1 GCA_009777005.1 Methanobrevibacter sp.
AATTAGTTATCAAGATAAAAAGTTAATTATAAATAAGTTATTTATTAAATAAATAATATTTAAATTTTAATTAGAAAAATACAGTTTTTAAAAGATAAATATAATATAAATAATTTGATGGAATAAAAAAATAAAAAAAAATTATAATAATTAAAAAAAAAGTTTAAGCTTCATAACTTTAAAAAACAAGTTTTTTAAAATATATCAAACCTTATAAGGTTCCCCTTTAAACCCTTTTGCCAACATCTCTTCTGGAGTACACAACCAAGGATTATTGTTATAATCTAGCGATTGTAAAAAAGCATTTAAAACAGGTTTAGCTCCCTCTTCAGAATACTTAAAATTTGAATCAAAAAAGAATTCCTGTGGAATAGGAGCTAAGTTAGAACAATCATAGTTGATTTCACATCCATCTAAAACTTCACAATCATTTAAATACGGAAATGTTTCGATTGTTTTGTCCATGATTTCACTAAACCAGTTGTCGGATAAATTTTTATTTGGCATTAGATAACGAGTTAAAAGAGATAAATTAACCAGATATTGATGGATACATCCCGAACCATCAATGTAACCTTTTGTCATGTTAAATAATATGTACCAGTTAGAAAAATATGGTAAAGAGCATCCCTTTTCATCCAGGTATTTAAAACCAAATTTATAGGTTTTCAAATATAGTGGATCAATTATTCCCGCCCATAGGGATTGAATTCTTGGAGTGAATTCTTGAGCAACATTAATATGAGGATAAAATTTCTCTAATCTTTGATGTACTAACTCTGTTAATACAGTAGCTATGCCCAATGCTGCCTTATATCCCAGTTTAAAAACAAGTCCAAGAAGGTGTTCGTTCGTTATCAAAAGGTTAGAAAACTCTTTGTGGCAATTAGGATTCCATGTCAGCTCGACTTGTGAATTAGCTAAATCCAAAATAGAACCTCTATGACTTGTCATGATAAGTACCTCTTTTTTGTTGTGTTATTTTTCTTATTCTTTTTTTTCATGAGAAACAACATTATCCCTCTTAAAACCACTTAAAACCTTTTTTTTTCCATGAAATACATTCAACAAGTTTTTCACAGAATTTTATACTTGAAACTTAAAAATTTACACCATCTTAATTTTTTTTTATAAATAATTAATTTAAATTTTATAATTTTTTACATTTATCTTTTTATATTCAATTAAAAAAAAAAAAAAATGAATAAATTAGCTAATACCTAAAAAATTTAATTACAAATGAATTATTTATTAAATTAATAATTTTTAAACTTCAATTTTGAAAAAAAACTATTTTTAAAAAATTAAAAATTAAATAAATAAGTTTTTGGTATTAAAAAAATTTTATTTTAATAAAAATTTATCCACAACATTTATATACTATGTAAACTATTTTTTACTTATGGAATATATTTCTAACAAATATCGGATATTTTTTACATTAAAAAATAGCTTAAAAATAGGAGAAAAATAATGTCGTTTTTAAAAATATTATTAAAAAATCCTTTTCGAAATAAGAGCAGGGCTTTACTTGCAATTATTGGAATTGGAATAGGTATAGCTACAATCGTAGCACTTGGAGCTATTACAGGTGGTTTAACGCAAACAATGGATGATACTTTACATGCTGGAGGAGCAGATTTTTCAATATTAAGTAAGGAATCTGATTCAGTAGGAACTCCTTATGGTACTGCAACTTTAGATGAAGAATGGATTGATAAAATCAAAGATTTTGATGGAGTTAAAAGTGTAGAAGGAGTTTATCTTGGAATGGTACCTATAGAAAATAGCTACAATTCGATGTTGATAGGAATTGATCCTAATCAGGATTTTAACCTTAGTTCCATGTCAATGACATTGACAAAAGGGAGAATGATTAAAGATGATTCCAAAGAATTATTAGCAGGAAAATTAGCTATGGAAAATTTCAATAAAAGTGTAGGAGACACAATAACAGTTATGGATCAAGAATTCACCATTGTAGGTCTTTATGAATCTGGAGATCCTGCACGTGATAGTGAATTTATAGCTTCAAATAAAGATGTACAAAAATTAGTGGATGATGAAGGAAAAATTAGCATCATTTATGTTTTTGTTGACAGTGGAGTGGATGTGGAAAACCTTGTCAAGAAAATAGATGAAAAATATGAGGAGAATATAACTACAGTAACATCTATAGCAGATGTTGAAATGGTAGCTGAAGCATTGGATATGGTTAATGCAGCTTCATGGGGAATATCATTATTAGCTATTCTTATTGGAGGAATAGGAATAATTAATACCATGATAATGGCTGTTTATGAGCGAACCAGAGAAATAGGTGTTTTAAGAGCAGTAGGATGGAAAAGAACAAGAATTCTTCGAATGATTCTTGGAGAATCTTTAGTATTAACCATAGCTGCTGGAACTGCAGGATCAATTATTGGAATATTAGGAATAGAGTTATTAGCTTATTTGAATATGTTTGGAACAATGATTCCAGTTTATAGTATTGAAACATTCACTCAAGCATTTGCAGTAGCTATTATTGTAGGACTAATTGGTGGATTCTATCCTGCATGGAGAGCAAGTAAATTACCTCCTACTGAAGCTTTAAGATATGAATAATCGATGCAATATTAAAAAATTATTTTAAAAAAGATCAGTGGATGGATAAAAAGCATTGTATGAAAAAATAGCTCAAAATTAGGAAAAAATAGAGTAAAAAAAGAAATAGCTAAAAATTAGGAAAAAAATAGAGTAAAAAAATAAACAGCTAAAAATTAGGAAAAAAATAGAGTAAAAAAATAAACAGCTAAAAATTAGGAAAAAAATAGAGTAAAAGAATAAATAATCAATGAAAATTCAAAGAAGGTGTGAAAATGGTTAAAAACATTATTAAAATAGATAATTTGAAAAAAAGCTATGAAGAAGGGAATATTAAAGCACTTAATGGAATAGACCTTGAAATAAAAAAAGGAGAATTTGTTTCTATTATCGGACCATCTGGTTCTGGTAAATCAACATTATTAAATATGTTAGGAGCACTGGATGTAGCTGATGAAGGAGAAATAAATGTAGCAGGATACAATTTGAGAAATGGAAAACATTTAAACAAGTTTAGAGCTAATGAAATAGGCTTTATTTTTCAGCTACATAACCTAATCCCAAGTTTATCTGTGGTAGAAAATATAGAAATTCCTATGTTTTCCACTAAATTATCTGGAAAAGAAATGAGGGAACGAGCATTATATTTATTAAACCTCGTTGGAATAAATGATAAGTCTAATTTAAAACCAACTAAACTATCTGGTGGAGAAAGACAAAGAGTAGCTATTGCAAGAGCATTAGCTAATAATCCCTCAATAATTTTAGCTGATGAGCCAACTGGATCATTAGATTCTAAAAATAGTAAAAAAATAATGGATCAATTGATTAAACTTCATAAAGAAGAGAATGTTACATTAATAGTTGTTACTCATGATTTAGATGTAGCTAAATTAGCTGATCGTTCCATAGAGGTTTTAGATGGAAAAATTCTAAAATTAAGAGATAATATTTTCAATGAAAGTGTAAAGGCAGAAAGCTGAATTTGTTGATAGTGATGATAATATGTCATTTTTAGGTTTAATTTTTAAAAATCCTTTTAGAAACAAGTCAAGAGCTTCTCTTGCAATTGTTGGAATTAGTATAGGTATAGCTACTATTGTTATTCTTGGAGCTATTACTGCAGGTTTAGTAGATAATGTAGATAATATTTTACGTGCAGGAGGATCAGATTTTTCAGTTTCTGGAAAATCAATTGAAAGTGGAACTGTATTTGGAACAGAAAATATAAATGAAAGTTGGGTTTCTACTATCAACAATATTGAAGGTGTAAACATAGCTGTTGGAGTTTATATGAGTGATATACCTGCTAATCCCCATGCTAATGCCCCTTTAATAGGGCTTAAGTCGAAAGACTCGAATTTCATGAATATAGCTATTACTAAAGGTAAAATGTATAATGATTCAAAAGATGAGATTATTTTAGGAAAATTAAGTGCAGAAGATTTAAATAAGTCTGTAAATGATTTTATTACTTTCAATGGTAAAGAATACAAAGTAGTAGGTATTTTTGAAACAGGTAATGCCAACTTAGATTTTTGTGCTTTTGCTGGTTTGAAAAATGTTCAAACTTTAGATGATACAGCTGAAAACAATGATATTACAGTAATCTATGCTAAACTCGATAAAGATGCAAATGTTGAAGAAGTTAAGAAAAAAATAGAGGATAGCTATGGGGACAATTTAACTGTTATTTCTTCATTAAATGATATCGAATCATTAGCTGCTCAATTAGATATGATTAATGCAGCTACATGGGGAATTTCATTACTTGCAATTATTGTTGGAGCAGTTGGTATTATTAATACCATGGTTACAGCAGTTTATGAAAGAACCCGAGAAATCGGTGTTTTAAAAGCTTTAGGATGGAGAAATCGAAAAATCTTAACCATGGTTTTAGGAGAATCCCTTGTTCTTACCATTAGTGCAGGAATAATAGGTTCACTATTAGGAATTATAGCTGCTCTTTTAATAAATCATACTGCAATCATGGGACCAAATGCTACTTTACTCACTATAACTCCATTTATTCAAGCATTTGGAGTAGCTATTATCGTTGGTTTAATTGGTGGTTTTTATCCAGCATGGAGAGCAACTAGACTTCAACCAACTGAAGCATTAGGATATGAGTGAAAAATTTGATAGGAGTTAGCTATTATTGCATTACTGAAGAATACAAGTTTATTAGGTGATTTTAAATGAAAAATAAAAATTTCTTTTAAAAATTTTTTTATTAATTTATTGATATTAATTGATATGATATAATAATAAATAAAAATTTTTTTATTAATTTATTGATATTAATTGAAATGATATAAAAATAAATAAAAATTTTTTTATTAATTTATTGATATTAATTGAAATGATATAAAAATAAAAAAAATTTTTAATTTAATTTTATTGATATTAATTGAAAT
>WRMT01000225.1 GCA_009777005.1 Methanobrevibacter sp.
AATATTTATAATAAAAATAAAGAAAATCATAGATTTTCTAATTTAATAAATTAAAAATTTTTTTTAAATTAATATTGGCTTTGCTTATCTAATTTAATAAATTAATTTTTTTTTTAAATTAATGAAGACTTTGCTTTTCTAATTTAATAAATTAAAAATTTTTTAAAATCATTTAAATATTAAAATAATAATTTTTTATAAAAAATAATTTATTTAAGTAAATTTATAACGGGAGGAGTATTAATTTGTGTGGAATAGCTGGAATCGTTTATAAAGACAAAAAATTACACAATATTGGAGAAGGTATCACTAATATGCTTGAAGCAATTCAACATAGAGGACCCGATTCTGCAGGATTTGCTATTTATGGAGGGTTAAACCTTAATAATGAATTTTTGTTTAATATTCAAGTAAATAATGAAAATGTTATACCAAAAATTCAAAATTTAATCAATACTAAATCCCATATTAAAAAAGGAGAAGTTATCCATTCTGTCAACAATTCACTTATTTATCAATGTATAATTGAATTAAAAGACTATTCTAAATTAAATCCATTGATAAGGGAAATTAATGCATTTAATAATGTTATAGTTTTAAATGCAAGTCAAAGTTTTGAAATGATAAAAGATATTGGAGCTGTTGAGAAAATAGCTATGCATTACAATACTAAACATAAAAGAGGAACACATGCTATTGGTCATACAAGGTTTTCAACCGAAAGCAATGTAGATATATATCATGCACACCCTTTTCAAACTTATATTCTTAAAGACATTACTGTGGTTCATAATGGACAGATAACTAATTATTGGAAAATAAGAGATAAGTTAGAAAGGCAAGGACATACTTTTGAGACAAATAATGATACTGAATGTTTAGTTCATTATATTGCAAACAAGCTCCATAAAGGTTATTCCTTGGAAGAATCATTAGAAAAATCAATAAAAGATTTGGATGGACCTTTTTCATATATTATCGGAACAAAAAATGGTATTGGAATAGCTAAAGATAGATTAGGGCTTAGACCTGGAGTAATAGCTGAAAACGATAATATCTTTGCCATAGCTTCTGAAGAAGTCTCTCTTCAAAAAGTAGCTAATACAAAATATATTGAAAAAATTTCCCCTGGCGATGTTAGAGTCTATGAAATTTAAGTTTAGAGAAATTGTGTAGGAAATTTTCAACAAAAAACACTTTCTAAATAGAAAATTGCATCTCTGGAGTTTTCGCATATAAATATTTTCTAAATAGAAATTCCCCTCTTTGAAGTTTCCATATGAAAATATTTTCTAAATACAATAATCAACATGAGAACGATTTAAATGAAAAATAGCACTAAAATAGTTGAAGTAGATCTTTCATTAATTAATCAAAAAGAGATTAATAGAAAATTAAAGGAATTAGCTAAAGAATATGATAAAATAATTATTAAAAATCCCAATGCTATGCATTATTTAGGAGCTGGAGTTGTTGACAATGTTGAAATTGAAATTGATGGTTCTGTAGGATATTTCGCAGGAACCATGATAGACAATGTTAAAATCCAAATAAGTGGAAATTCTGGATGGTTTCTTGGGGATAATATGACAAATGGAGAAATCATTGTTGAGGGATCTACTGGTGATGGAGCTGGGCAAGGCATTTATGGAGGAACCATAGTTGTAAGAAATAGTGCTGGTGCTAGAACTGGAGAAATCATGAAAAAAGGAACAGTCATCATTGGAGGTAATTCGGGATTTATGAGTGGAATCTTCATGATGGGTGGAAAAATGATTGTTCTTGGTGATTTAGGTGATGATGCTGGAGAATCTATAATAAATGGAATAATATATGTTTTAGGAGATGTTAAAAGTTTAGGTAAAAATGCTAAACTAGTTAACATTGATAATGAGGATAGTCAATATCTAAAACAGATTTTAAATCATTATAATTTTAATTTAGATAGTATTGACTATGATAAATTTAGAAAAATAATTCCAAAAAATAAAAGACCCTTCTATGGATCTTAAAGATTAAAAAATTAAACATTAGAAGGTGAAAAATGTGCCTTATAAAATAGACAAAAATATGGAACTATGTAAAAGAAGCTCTAGTCAACCAGGTTGTTGTTGGTATGGATGTGATATTAAAGATGAAAAATTATGCCATAAATGTTTTTCATGCTTAAATAATTGCCCCCATAATGTTTTTGAATTAATAAGTGAGGAATCTTATGTAGTGAATCCCAAAGAATGTGTTGGGTGTAGAACTTGTGAAGAAATGTGTCCAAATAATGCAATAACTGTAGAAGGAATAGCTAATGATAATGAAAGCATATTCTCATATAATGAAGTAATAGAAATTCAAAGAAAAAGTCTAAGAGGTTCTTATAAAATAAGAAGTTGTGGTGCAGTTAGAAAAATTCCAACATTTGATGACTTGATAATACTTCCTGCACAGGTTTCAAGACCTCCTTTAGATATATATCGAGAAAAATGTAAGACAGATCTTGTTTTAGGAAAAAGATTTGCAAAAAATCCACTAAAATTAGAAACTCCAATTATGATTGGAGCTATGTCATTTGGAGCTTTAAGCAAAGAAGCAAAAATGGCATTAGCTATTGCTTCAACACTAGCTGGAACAGCAACTAATACTGGTGAAGGAGGTATGCTTCCTGAAGAGAGAAAATTCGCTGACAAATTAATAGCTCAATATGCATCAGGAAGGTTTGGAGTTTCTGCAGAATATTTAAACAATGCAGATGCAATTGAAATTAAAATAGGACAAGGTGCAAAATCAGGGATGGGTGGTCATTTATTAGGTGAAAAGGTCACTGCTGAAGTTTCTAAAATTAGAGGAATCCCTGAAGGGTCCGATGCTCTTTCTCCTGCAAGGCACATGGATATTGTAGGACCAGAAGATTTAAGCATGAAAATATCACAACTTAGGGAAATTACAGATTGGAAAATCCCAATTATGGTCAAATTCGCAGCTGGAAGGGTTGAAGATGATGTGAAAATAGCTGCAAAAGGTGGTGCCGACATAATAGTCATAGATGGAATGCAAGGAGGAACTGGAGCAGGTCCAGATATAATTATGGAACATGCAGGTATTCCTACAGTATCTGCAATTTTAAAAGCTGATAAAGCACTGAAAGATATCAATCTTAGAGATAAAGTTAATTTAGTTGCTGGGGGCGGAATTAGAAATGGTGCTGATTTAGTTAAAGCTATTGCTCTTGGTGCTGATGCAGTCTACATAGCTACTTCTGCTTTGGTTTCTTTAGGTTGTATGCTTTGTAAAAATTGTTACAAAGGTTTGTGTAAAAAAGGAATAGCTACACAAGATTTAAGATTTAGACATAGGTTAAATATTCAACGAACTGGAGAAAACTTAGGAAATTTTATTAATGCAATGACTCAAGAAGCTTGCATGTTAGTTGAACAAGCAGGAAATAGTGATATTAGAAATCTTGAAAAACAAGATCTTAGATCATTAAGTTATGAGGTTAGCAAATTAACAGGAGTAATGATGGCTTGAAATTCATTTTTCTAGATAAAAATATGAAAAATCTTGGAAATAGCTATTTATTACTATAATGAACTATTATTATTACTATTATTACTATAATGAACTATTATTATTACTATTATTACTATAATTATAATTATTATTAGATGTGATTAGAGAGGATAAAATGGAAAAAAAAATAGCTATTGTTGGGACTCCATGTCAAATTTTAGCTAGTGAAAAATTAGACAAATATAAAGACGAGCTTTTAAATAAAAATCAAGTCTCTGCAGATAAAAATAAAGAAGGTATAAATTCAACCGAAGAGATAGCAATTGATTTTAAAGTAAGTTTGTTTTGCATGGAAAATTTTTCTTATAGGTCATTAAAAACCTATTTAAAAGATCATAATATTGGAATGGAAAAAATAAAAGAATTTAAAATTGACAAAGGCTGTTTAAAAGCTTTTTTAAAAGATGGAACCGTGTTTAATATTGATTTAACCAAAGAAATTCTTTTTAAAAGGAAAAATTGTGATATTTGTACAGATTTTGCTGGAAATCTTTCAGATATTTCAATTGGTTCTGTGGCTTCACCAAAAGGATGGTCTACTGTTATAATTAGATCCAAAAAAGCTAAAAAAATTATAGAAAGAATGAACAATGAAAATCATATTGAAACAAAAGAAATTAGCGTAAATGAGAAAAAAATACTTGAAAATTTATCAAGTAAAAAAATTAATAGAAATCTTAAAAATATTGACAAAAGAGAGTCTATTTCTAGACCTGTCTTGTATAAAAGAAGCATAAGCAATGAAAAAGCTAAAGAATTATCATTAGAATGTTCCTTTGAAAACTTAGAAAGTGATGTTATAACACAAGGAGCTTGTGTTTTATGTGGTGCATGTGAATATATCTGTCCTGCTGATATAATCCAAATCCACAATAGAAGACCTCAAAAATTTGGTGACTGTTTAGAACAGTGTAGTAATTGTTTTTTAGTCTGTCCTAGAACATTTTTAAGTAAAGAAATAGCTAAAAATAATTTTGACAATTATTTAGGAAATTATATAGATATTTTACTAGTAAAATCTACTAAAATCAAAGGTCAAGATGGTGGAGCTGTAACCGCATTACTTGTTTATCTCTTAGAGAAAAAAATTATTGAAAGTGTTTTTGTTGTTAAAGAAGATGAAGAATTACCATGGAAACCTAAATCAATACTTACAAATAATATTAAAGAAGTGATCAACTCAGCAGGGACTAAGTATAGTACTGTACCAATTGTATTTAAAGCATTGAATGGAGTATAAGTTAAAAAAAGCATTTAAGATTTATTAAAAAATAGAAAAATCTACTAATTCTCAAATAAATAGCGTATAATTTATTTTCATACTTATTTATATTATTTTTTTAAAAAAAAATGAGGAGATAATATTTAAATTTTTAATTATATGCTTAATAAATGTTAAAAAAATAAATAAATGATTATTAATTAATTTAA
>WRMT01000226.1 GCA_009777005.1 Methanobrevibacter sp.
TTAAATTGTTTATATTTAAATTCAAGGAAAATTGTTATTTAATTTAATATTTAAATAATTTAAAAGAGATAATATTTTTCTAAAAATTTTATTAAAAATTTAAATTTTTAAAAATAAATTTACAATTCACCATAAATATTTCAATATATTAAAATATATAAAAAGATAAATATTTTTTGTTAATTGTTTTCATGGTTTTGAAGTGTGAATGGTTTTTATTAATTGTTTCCATGGTTTTGAAGTGTGAATGGTTTTTGTTAATTGTTTTCATGGTTTTGAAGTGTGAATGGTTTTTGTTAATTGTTTTCATGGTTTTGAAGTGTGAATGGTTTTTGTTAATTGTTTTCATGGTTTTGAAGTGTGAATGGTTTTTATTGATTGTTTTCATGGTTTAAAAATGTAAATATTTATTATTTTCATTATTAAAAATATCAATATCTATTATATTTATGGATTTAAATAAAGTAATTAAATAATTAAAATAATCCTTTGTCATGTTTTGAGATTATTTTTAATTATAATGGATTTTAATTAAAGTTGTTCGGACATTATAATTTGGTGATGGAATGGGTTTTATTGAGCTTATAAAAAGTTTATTTAAAAATAAAGAAAAAGTTAGTATTGGTTTATATGGTCATCCTAACTCTGGTAAAACTACATTAGCTAATACAATAGCTAATGATAGTTTTGGAAAAGACATTGGTTTATCCTCTAATGTTCCACATGAAACAAGAACAGTTTTTAAACAAGAAAAGGTGGTAATTAAAGAAAATGGCAAAGAACTTAGTTTTGATATAATTGATACTCCAGGAATAGCTACGAAAGTTGATTATAAAAATTTCTTAGAATATGGTTTAGAAGAGGGTGAAGCTAAAAATAGAGCTAAAGAAGCTACTAAAGGAATTATTGAAGCTATAAAATGGTTAGATGATGTTAATGGCGTATTACTTATTGTTGATGCTACTGATGATCCTTTAACCCAAACGAATATCACAATAATTGGGAATTTAGAAGCAAGAAATATTCCTTTTATAGTTGTAGCTAATAAAATTGATGACCCCAGAGCTAATACTGATAAAATTATTTCAGTTTTCCCACAACATACTGTTGTTCCTATTTCTGCATTGAGAAAAGATAATATTGACGAGTTATATAAAGAAATGCTTAATAAATTTAAATAATGGGGGTTTTAAAATGGAAAAATTAAAATTACTTTTCATTTCTTCTCAAGCTCTTGAAGATATATCAAGTATTGAAAAGATATATAAAATTATAGGTTTAGTTAAGGAAGGAAATCTTGTTGTTATGGATGGAGGATTATCAGCTTTTGAGCAAACTGAACTTATAGAAACCACTATGAGAGAGATCGATGTTGAAAATGAAGCTGAAAATTTTATAGGATTCGATATTAACACATTAGACAAGGATTCTTCATCATTTCTTGGATTTTTAAAGAAAAAAACTGTTATAACTGTTATTGGTCCAGCTGATTTAGTGAAAACAGTAGAAAAACAATCTGATTTCTTATCAATGGTAGCTGAAGTTAGTGGAGATGGATCATAACTAGCTATTCTCATCATTAAGAAGTTTTTAATTAATTTATTCTTTAAAAACAAAAATAGCTTAAATAACCTTATCCTAATAATTGGTGATTATTTGAATATATGTAATAAATGTGGTCTTGAATTAGAAGGTGAAGATTTAATCAATGGATGTCCTAAGTGTGGAAGTAAACTCTTCAAATTCGTGAATACAAATAAAAAAGATTTAAAAACCCAAAATTCAAAAAATCATCACAATGAAGATGAATTAGCTGAAGACTCTATTGGAGGAGTTATGGTAGAAGATAAAGGAGTTTATGTTTTAAACCTTGATCACTTATTAGCTGGAGAAACTAATGTATTTTCAGATAATGAAGGTAATTATGCTATTGATATTAATTCTTTGCTTAAAGAAAGTACAAAAAATAAGCAAAAAAAATGATAACTCTAAAGTATCATTATAAAATCAAACAATATTATGAATTTATAGCTATTTAATGTTTTTACAGATGAAGAAAAAATAATTTGAAATATAGTCTATTATTGAGTTTTGATTTTAACTTTAAATAAAAATTTTATTATTTCCAGAATTATTTATTTATATTGATATATTTATATATGCTCTTTTTTAAATTCTATTTTTCCTATTTGAAGTTTAAATAATTCTTAATTTAATAAATAATTCATTTATAATTTAATTTTTTAAGTTTATAGCTAATTTTATTTAATATTATAGGATTTAAATAATTTATAGAATTTAATTTTTTGAGTTTATAGCTAATTTTATTTAATATTATACAATTTAGCTAATTTTCACTGAATTTAATTTTTTAATAAAATATAAAAAGATATAAGTCATTACCAAATAATTTTCCTAAAAATCTTGCTTATTTATAATTGAATACTAATTTTAATGAAAGAAGTTTGGTAATAGCTTATAAATGTAAAAAATTATAGGAATTTAAATTATAAAATCATAAAATCATGTTAAGCATTAAAATCTAGTAAATAGCTATTTATTTCCTAATTCAAATTCAAGATTCAACAATATCACATTTTCCAGATGGTAGGACTCTTACAACATCATCTAAAGATATGATTTTATCCTCATTTATTTCATGTAAAATTTTCTTAGCAATAGCTTCTTTTTTTTCATAACCTGGCTTTACAATCACATAGTTATCAGTATATTTTTTTACAGCGTCAACTGGTCCTGCCATAACTCGTTTTCCTTCATAATCTACAATACCAATAGCTATTTTTAAAATAGCTCCTCTTATAAAGTTTCGATGCCCTCTAATTATAAAAGATCCTTTAGCTACAAACTCACCAGATTCTGGTGTTTTTGAAACTTGTTCTGGTTTCACCCAAAAAACATCTTGTGTTCCATAACCTTTTGACCAAGCACTTGAAAAAGAAGCTGCAAAGGTAGCTGATTCTTTAAGAGTATTATCACTAAATTCATTCCCTTCAGTTTTTATAGCTACTGATGATGCACCATGTATATCACTGTGAAGGTAAATGTCATTATTATCTAAATATTTCTTCACAACTGCCTCATTGGTATTGGCATCTCGCCCACCAATTACTAAGTTACCATCTGAGGATAGAAACCAACGAAGCTTTTCATACCATTTTAACTCTTTTCTAACTCTTTTCTGTGGAACCTGTATATTTTCCATAGCTATTTCTTTTTTCTCTTCCATTTCTTTCAAGCGTTTTTTTGTGTTTTCAATAGCTATTTCTGCTCCAGCAATTTTTCGCTTAGCTTTTTTTCCTTTTTCATAAAAAACTTCAGCATTTTCAGGAAGAGATATTTTAGAATCAATAGCTATTTTCATGTTTTCAATATCTAAAATGAGATTTCCTAATTTATCCATAGATTCTACAATTTGAGCTTCTTTTAGTCCATTCTTTTTAGCTTTTGTCAGTGTTTTAGCTATTTCCTTCCAGGAGTATTCTTTTGCTCTGGCATCATGGATTACTTTTAATAAACTTTCAATTTCCATATAATGAGCATACAATAAATCTCCTTTTTCTTTGGAAATTTTTATAGTGTTTTTAAATCCTTCTAATGTTTCTGTTTGGAGTTTTAATCTTTTTGAAAATTTTCCAACTTTTTTTTTCCAAATGTTTTCTTGAATATTTTGAATATCACTTTTTACTCTTTTTGAGTAATATTCATCAGCTGCTTCATTAAAATTATCAAAATATCTATGTTTTTCATATTTATATAATTCCAATTCTAAAGGAAAAAGGTTTTCTTTTCCATTAGAAACAATATTAGGTTTAAATCTATTTTCTTTTAACGGTGAAAATATTCCTGAAATTTTATCATATATTATATCTATTTGATTTGCAGTTAATTCACTTGCTTGTATTTCTTTATCAATTTCTGATTGTAAAACTATTTCTTCAGAATATGTTCCTCCTAACCCGTTTTTAGCTAATGTTCGAATTAAATCATCTTCTGAATTCTTAAATAACTCTGTTAATTCTTCTTTTGTAATGTTTAATGGATTAATTCCTTTTTTTGGAGGAAAAACATATTCTTTTTTAGAGCTAATATCTCTATCACTCCATTTCTTCCTTTTTAATGGGAGAATTATTTCTCTTTGCTCATTGAGTAATATTATGTTTCCTTTTGAAAATAGCTCTATAACCAAAGTATAAATTTGATCTTTTTTTATTTTTATTTCAACAACACGATCAAAATAGTGTTGTTTTATATAAACTACATTAGCTCCTTTTAAATGTTTTCTAAGTAGCATTGGAAATGATGGAGGAAGTTTAGGATTTGGCAGAGGATACTGAGTTTTATGCATTCTAACCCCAGCTTGGAATACTACATCTACTCTACCAAGTCCTTTAACATGAAATCGCATAATAATAGTATCTTTTTCTGGTTGAAATGATTTATCAACTCTTGCTCCTTCTAATAACTCATGTAATTCATGAGATACAGTAAAAATATCCACATTAGACATTGTTTTCATAAAAAAACCTTTAATAACCTTAATTTTTTATATTTTATTTTTATAGCTATTGTTTTTGTTTGTTGGTATTGTTTTTGTTTGTAATTATTGTTTTTGTTTGTTGGTATTGTTTTTGTTTGTAGCTATTGTTTCTCTTTATTGGTATTGTTTTTGTTACTTGAATATCATTGTTTTAGCTATTTTTTCTATTTTTTTTGAATAGCTTGATATTATTTTTTTAATTAAACCATAATTTATTAAGTTTAAATAGTATATTGATTTAATATATAAAGCATAAATTAAAATAGATTATTATAAATAATTAATAATATTACTATTTTGATAACTAAAAAAATTTTACACATATTATAAATAATATTAATTGAATAGCTATTGAACTACTTTTATAGTTAAAGAAATAATTTTTTGCAGAATATCTTTTGATAAGAATTAATTA
>WRMT01000227.1 GCA_009777005.1 Methanobrevibacter sp.
TGAAAAATTAGAATCCATACTAATATCATCTAAATTATTTAACCCTGAATATATTGAATTTAAAGAGAATTTACTTACTCCAGTTAAAAATACAAATTTCAAGTACTTATCACAAGCTTTTAGTACTTTATAAAAATTATTTAAAATATCTAGATTTTGTTTAGCTATTTTCGAGTTTTTCATATAATCCGTAATAGCTATGTCATATTCATCAATAAGGACTACTACTTTTTCATCTGTTTTAGCATGTAGTTTTTTAATTAATTCTTCAAATTTATCAGCTATAAGATCAATATCTTCTAGTTCAAGATCATTTTCTGCTGCTGTGTCATTTAAAAATTTATTGAGTGATAATTTAAGTTTTTCTGGGCTGTTAGTTGTGCGACTACCAAAATCTAAATGTATTACTGGGTGTTTTTTACTCCAATCCCATTTATCATAAATATATAAGTTTTTAAAAAGTTTTTTATTTCCCCTAAATAGCTCCTCTAAAGTGTTGACTAATAGTGATTTTCCAAATCGTCTAGGTCTTGATAAAAAATAAATTTCACCTGCAGTAACCATATTATAAATAGCTTCTGTTTTATCTACATAGATATAATTCTCTTCGATAATTTCAGAGAAAGTTGATATTCCCAAAGGTAATTTTTTCATATAAACCTCCTAATTCTAGATATTATTATTTATTTTTTAAATTATAAAACTTCTTTTATGAACTTTGGAAAATCTTTTATATTGTAATTTAGATAAGTTTTTTTGTTGTCTAAAGTTATAATTGTTAATAATAAGTTTACTTTAGTCTAAAATCTATAATTTCAGCGAAATTTTAAATGCTTTTTCAGGTTTTAATAATATAAATAAAGAATAATTATTGTAATTAAAAGAAAATTAAAGTTTATAAGAACTACTTTTTATAATATTTTAAATAATTATCATTCATATGATTTATAAAATAAAATTTATCATTTTTTCAATTAAGGTAAATCTTCTAAAAAACAAGGAAAAAATCTAGGGCTCGTAAATATTTCGGATTGTCGAATGTTAGTTTGTATGAAAAATTTTTTTTAAAAACCGAAAATTTACAAATTCACACTTAAAAGCTAATTTTAATAATTGAAACAACTAAGAAATCGAGAATTATATGAAATTTTATTTCAACCATGAAAATGTATTAAATGGGAGTCCTCTAATATATATTATATATTCTATAAAAATTAAAACTTTATAAACAGGCAGGGAAACAATTGTTTTTGTTCAATGAGTTTATCATTAAAATATAAAACGTTTAAAAATTTTTTCATATAAACATTTTTGTTTTAAATTTTATCTAAATTTTTATCAAGTTTTTAACAAACTCATAATTATTTCACAGCCTCTAAAAAAAATTGGACGTGGTTAAATGATGGATTTGCCCTTAGATATTGGTGTGTTTTCTACCCTTATCGAAAATAATTATATATATGTAGATAAAACCAAATTTATTTATGAATTATACAGACCAGGAGGTAAATACTTCCTTTCTCGACCACGTCGTTTTGGAAAATCATTACTTCTAGACACTATGGTAGAGCTATTTAAAGGTAACAAATCTTTATTTGAAGGACTGTATATTTATGATAAATGGGATTGGACTAAAAGTTTTCCTGTTATTGAATTAGATTTAGGTAAAGTCGGTAGAGAAAGTCCAGATATTTTAAAAAATTCTCTAAGTACTCATATTTTCAGAATAGCTAAAAAACATAGGATTGAATTAATAAGCAATGATTTAACTGGAAGATTCACAGAATTAATCGAAGAACTATATGAATCTACGGGAAAAAAAGTTGTTGTTTTGGTTGATGAGTATGATAAACCGATTTTAGATAATATAGAAGACTATGACGTAGTTGAAGGTAACCGTAAAGTATTGAGTAATTTTTATGGTGTTTTAAAGTCCAATGAAAAATTTATTGAATTTGTTTTTATAACTGGGGTTACTAAGTTCTCTAAGACTTCGATTTTTTCAGGTTTAAATAATGTAGGTGATATTACTGTTGATTCTAAATTTTCAAATATTTGTGGTTATACTCAGGAAGATTTAGAAACTTGCTTTTCTAAGCATTTAGATGATTTCAGTAAAGCTAATGATATTTCTTGTGATGAATTATTGGATCTGATTAAAGGATGGTATAATGGCTATTCATGGGATGGTGTGAATCGTTTATATAATCCTTACTCTATTTTATCTTTCTTAGCTAAAGGAGAATTTGGCAACTTTTGGTTTGAAACAGGCACACCAACATTTTTAATGGAATTTGTCAAAAAAAATAAAGGTACCAATGTTTTATTTAAACCTAATCCTACTATTTCAGGAGATTTTCCCAATTTCAATCTTAATAAACTTGATTTCACTACCTTACTTTTACAAACTGGCTATTTAACTATTAAAAGTAAAAAAACTGCTGTTGGTGAACTCACTACATATGAATTAGCTATTCCTAATCGTGAAGTTAGTGAATCACTATTTACCTCTATTATAAATGAATTTACTGACTTAGATGATGATGATTTTAAAGGTTTAAAGAGACAAATTTTAAATTCATTTATTAATTTAGATAACGACTCTTTTCAAGATGCTCTTGATATTTTACTTAGTACTATTCCTTCCAGTGTCTATGGTAAGATTAAAGATGAAATTCGTGAAGCTAATTATCATATGCTCTTTTTATCAATACTCAAATCCATGGGCTTTTTTGTTGTTAGTGAAACACCTTTCTCTTATGGGACTCCAGATATTATCCTAAAAAAAGACGATTTAGTTGTTGTATGTGAACTTAAATATAGTAAAGAAGAAGATTTAAATGATTTAGCTAGTAAAGCTATAGATCAAATCAAAAAGAAAGAGTATTATAAACCTTATTTAAATTATAATCCAATTCTATTAGGAATTGCATTTGGTGATCGTGAAGCTAAATCACAACTTGAGCCATTGAAAAAGTAATAGCTAAAAAAGGAGAATTGAAGTTTTTAGCTATTTAAAATTATTATACTTTGATTATATTGGAAAATGAATCTTTTTTAGAATAAAATTTTTCATGTGAGACAACTTTACTCTCTTTTATATTATTATAAAATTGGAAAATTTATTTTTACAATTATAATTTAAATTACTTATTTGATAACTTTGTTTTTTTTGCAATAAATTTATATATATTATTTATTTTTGGAAGGATAAAAATTAAAAAATTAGTTTATTTTTTTAGTATTACAAAAAAAATATATTTTTATTAAAAATAAAAGTATATTCAAATTCTTTAATAATAAAATAAATGACAAAAAAATTCTAAGTGATATAGTTAAAGTATAATTAACCTTATTATTTAAGTTATAGTATTCGACAAAACTTTTTTTAATGATGAATTTAATATATTATTTCATGGCAGGTAAAAGTAAAATTGTTGTTAAAGAACATTTGAGTCTGCGTGAAATATTAAGAGAAATAAAAAAGCGAAAAATTGATTACGATTTGACTGAAAGATTGATTTTTATTTCTGATTTATTTAAATGTATTAGTGTTCCTAAAGCTTCTAAAAATATTGGAGTTTCACATTCAACAGGATATATGTGGTTAAAAAAATGGAATGCTAAGGGTTTGGAAGGTTTAATTCCTAAATATGCAGGAGGTAGACCTTCAGAGCTTTCAAAAGAAGATTTAAAAAAATTAGATAAAATACTTCTGAAAACCCCTAATTTAACTAATGACATTGTTTCAGATATAATAGAATATGAATTTAATGTTAAATATTCTGATAGGAATATTTCCAGAATACTTCGGAAGTTAGATTATACATATACTAAACCTTATATGATTTATAAGAAAATGCCAGATGATGCTGAAGAACAATTGAAAAAAAAACATCTAAAATCAGTTTAAATGAGGATATTATTGGTTTTGATGATGCATCTCGCTTTGATAATCATCATTCTTCTGGAAAGACATGGCACAAAAAAGGAATAAAAAATATAATTATAAAAACTTTAGTAAAAAAGAATCTGTAAATGTCATTGGATTCCAACCATTAAATGGTGTTCCAGTTTTAAGTTGCCCTGAAAGAAGTAACAGAGCAACTTTCTCGATTCATCAGTTTGATGTGAGAATACCGAATATGGAAAATGAAAAAATTGCAAAAATACTGTATAACTTTACCAAATGTCCAGAATTATCTGAAGAATTCATTAAAAATGAATTAAAAGGTGAAATGCCTAATAATGATGAATTAAACAAACAAATTACTGATGCTGCAACCAAACCATATGAAACTCAAACAGCATTAAACAAAAGAATAAACAGGATATTCAATAAAATCAATGTGAAAACTAAAATGATAGTTGATATACAAGAAAAAATAATTTATCTGATTTAGCTAAAGATGTTGCTAAATTTTTACACATAAAATTATTATATTTACCTCCCTATTCACCTAAACTTAACCCCATTGAACAAGTATGGAGATCCATGAAGAAAAAAATCTCTTCAATCGATTTTGAAACTATTGAGCACCTTTTAGCAAAAGTTAAATTTTACTACTCGAAATATATTAAAGAAAAAACTTTCACTGACAATTGGGTTGCCAAATTCATTACGAAAAGTTAAGTCGAGCACTATAATACAACCTTTTCATGTTATAAATCTCTATAACTTTATTTAGTTAATTATATATGAAATTTATCCAAGAGTGTAGAAGAGTAATATGGAACAATTTCATGAAATTCATTCTTAAATTACTTTTTTCTAGCCAATATTGCTATTAGATAATTTATCTTTAAAAAAAATTAGCATTCTTCTCTGACACTGTAAATTCACTGGGGTAAAATGTGCCAGTCGCCTCTGTTTTGTAATGTTCTCTTATTAGGAAGATAATTTTTAACAGTGCAAGCTAATCTACGGAGTAAACTTATTGGATTTTTAGAATT
>WRMT01000228.1 GCA_009777005.1 Methanobrevibacter sp.
CTAACAACAACCTCATCCTCAGTAGCTACATCCACAGTTCCACCATCTTCAGACTCAACGCTTTCAACAGCTTCATCTACATCAACAGCTTCCATGTCACCCTCAGAATCAACATCATCACTAACAACAACCTCATCCTCAGTAGCTACATCCACAGTTCCACCATCTTCAGACTCAACGTCTTCAACAGCTTCATCTACATCAACAGCTTCCATGTCACCCTCAGAATCAACATCATCACTAACAACAACCTCATTTTCAGTTTCACTATCTTCAGATTCGATGTTTTCAAGGCTTTCTACCTCAGTACTTACATCCTCCTCATCAGGAGCTACATCTTCACTATCTGTAATTTCATCAACAAGATCTTCTTCAGTAGCTACTTCCATAGTTTCACTAAGTTCTTCAGGTTTTGCATCTTCATCATTTTCATCAGGGTTTAAGCTGTTAATAATAGTTAATACCTCTGTTAAGTCATTATTTTCTATAATAATGTCGGCTACTTCTTTAACAGATGGTTTTGCATTAAAAGCTATTCCATATTCAGCAGCTTCTATCATAGAAATATCATTAGCTCCGTCACCAACAGCAACGCAATTTTCTAAAGATATATTTTTTTCTTCAATGAGTTCAGAAAGAATATCAGATTTAGAACCTTTAACTAAAGGTCCTGTGACCTCACCAGTTAATATTCCTTCACTTTCAACTAGTGTGTTTGTAAAAATATGATCAAAATCAATTTTATCCTTTAAAGAGTCTGCGATTAAATCAAAACTACCACTTATAATAGCTACTTCATACCCCTTATCTTTTAATCTTTGGATAGTTTCTTTTGCACCTTTCATAAGCTCCATTTCAGATGCTATTTTTTTAATTTCTTCAACAGAAGCTCCCTTTAAAAGTTTTACTCTCTCTTTTAAAGAGGTTTCAAATTCCAAATCACCATTCATAGCTTGTTCGGTGATTTCTGCTACTTTCTCTTGAACGTTTACTAATTTTCCAATCTCATCTATGGCTTCACCATCAATAATAACATTATCTAAGTCAAATACTACAAGTTCAATCAAACATATCACCAATTAAATTAAATCCAACTCGCTGAGCCGGTCATAAGCCCTTTCCACACCCAGCTTGGCGTCGTCAAAGGTTTTGGCCCCAGTACAGACAACTTTACCTGAGCCAAATAAAAGTAAAACAACTTTAGGATCTTTTAAACGATAAACTAAACCAGGAAATTGTTCTGGTTCATATTCAGTGTTTTCTAATTCTAAAGCTACTGCTTCTAAATTCAATGTTGCCTCTAAATTAGCAGAAGCTACAATATTTTGTATTTTAATTTCAAATTCGTGAGGAATATCTTTATCTATGGTCCTCATCATGTCAACAGTTTTTTTTATAGCTAATTTAGAATCTTCGATGGATTTAGCACCAGTACATACTAATTTACCTGAACTAAATATCAAAGCTGCAGTTTTAGGTTCTTTTAGTTTGAAAACTAATCCAGGGAATTGTTCTCGGTTAAAATCAACACCTTCCAAAGCTTTAGAAACTTCAGTTAACTCAATGTCTTTTCCAATACTCGCAGAAGCTACAATATTTTCTATCTTAATATCAACATCGGTCAAGTTAATATACCTCCCAATCAAATTAAAAAAATAGTAAGCAAAAATTTACTTTATATAATTTCTTTTTTATATAATATATAAACCTATTTAAATATAACTAAAAAAGAATTATTAAAAAATTGTAAAAAAATAGTTCAAATTTATCATTAATTATTTATTATATTTATAAGTAGATATAAAAAATATGCAATTTTTTAAAAAAAAAACTAATCAATGACATCACACTTATTTTTTAATTAAAATAATTAAAAATAATTTATATAATTTAATTAATTATAGAATTATTAATAAATTAATTAATAATTAACTAGGTTATAATAAATAGAATTAATTCTCAATTTTTTACTATATAAAACTTTATGTGTTAACCCACTATAAATATATTACTATATATCTAAAAGTTAAATATCTAAAATTGATTATATGAATAACTATTAGAAGAGGATAATTTGATTGAAGTAGAAGTAAAAGCAAAAATAGATGATTTTAATAGCCTTAAAAGAGAATTGAAAAAAATAAATGCAAGGAAAATGAGAAAAGAGTATCAAAAAGATATTTATTTTAATAGCCCCATTAAAAACTTTGCAGAAACAGACGAAGCACTTAGAATACGGAAAATTTCAATCAAAAACAAAGTTAACACAGTTATAACCTATAAAGGACCTAAAATAGAAAATGAGGGTAAAACAAGAGAAGAAATTGAAATGGCTATTGATGACCCTTATAAAATTTGTAAAATACTTGAAAACTTAGGTTTTAAAAAAGCAAGTATTGTGGTTAAAAATAGAGAAATTTATGAATTAAGTGAATATATAATAAGTTTAGATGATGTTGAAGGTTTAGATCCTTATATGGAAATTGAAGTGGATTTAGAAGACGGAAATGATTATAAACCCGCACTAGATGGGATATTTGAAACATTTAAAAAATTAGGAATAATAAATGGTTTTGAAAGAAGATCTTATCTTGAACTTTTAGAAGAAACCATATAATTAATCAGCGAAAGTACTGAAGCTTAAACTACAAGAATATTTATCATATCATATAGTTAATTAATTATATTCTAATAAATCGTAGTGAGATATAAGGATAAATATCTTAATAAAAAAAGAACCCTTAAGATCCTTAATATAATATATAACTCTTAAGATTCTTAATATAATAACTATAACCCTTAAGATTCTTAATATAATGCCATAATCCTGAAAATCCTTAATATAATAGTAGAATATTATCTAATTAAATTATATAAAGATATTAAATACAATATAAATATCCTGAATAAAGATAATATAAATATTTTATAATGATATAATAATTTTATAAAAAAATGCAAAATACCAACACTAGATTTTTATCTTTATAATTAAAATCTATTCCTGTTTAATTTTTATAAAAACTCAAAAAACCAGATAAATTATCTCAAATTCTAAATAATCACTAATTAGGTAGTGAGTTAATTGCAATATTATGTAAGTCCTTTTAATAAAGAAACTAAATTAAAGTTTCCAAAAAAAATCACAATATATGATACTACACTTCGTGATGGTGAACAAACTCCAGATGTTTGCTTAAATCCTAAAGAAAAATTGGAAATAGCTAAAAAACTTGATGAATTAAAAATACATCAAATAGAAGCTGGATTTCCTATAGTATCAAATCATGAGAAAAAATCTGTTAAAACAATAGCTAATGAAGGATTAAATGCAGAAATAATATCTTTAGCTAGAACTAAAAAAGAAGATATTGATGCGTCACTAGATTGTGATGTTGATGGAGTAATTACTTTTATGGCTACATCAGATCTTCATCTTGAACATAAATTAAAATTAAGTAGACAACAAGCATTAAATGTTTGTATGAATTCAATTGAGTATGCTAAAGACCATGGTTTATTTGTAGCTTTTTCAGCTGAAGATGCAACTCGAACTGATTTAGATTTTCTTAAAAGAATCTATAAAAAAGCCGAAGAATTTGGTGTAGATAGAGTGCATATTGCAGATACTGTAGGAGCTATAAGCCCACAAGGAATGGATTTCCTTGTAAGAGAATTAAAAAATAATATAAACATAGAAATAGCTATGCATTGTCATAATGACTTTGGAATGGCCCTTTCAAACTCAATAACTGGACTTTTAGCTGGAGGAAGTGCTGTTTCAACAACCGTAAATGGTATTGGAGAGCGTGCAGGAAATACTTCATTAGAAGAACTTATTATGGCATTAAAAATTATTTATGGGATAGATTTAGGATTTAAAATAAAATACATCCAAGAACTTTCTAACTTAGTTGAAAAATATACAAAGATTAAAATTCATAACAACAAGCCAATTATTGGTAAAAACATATTTAGACATGAATCAGGAATTCATGTAGATGCAGTTATCGAAGAACCTCTAACATATGAACCATTTTTACCTGAAATGACTGGTCAACAAAGACAATTAGTTTTAGGTAAGCATTCAGGTTGCAGGGCTGTGAAAGCTAAACTTGATGAATGTGGTTTTGAAGTAACTAAAGATGAACTTTGTAGAATTGTTGAAGAAGTTAAAAAAAGTAGAGAAAAGGGAACATATATCAATGATGAAGTATTTTCACATATTGTTAAAACTGTTAAAGGACCATTTGATCTTTGAAAAATATTCCTCTTGAAACAGCTAAATTAACTAAGTCAATCTAATTTAAATAGTTCTTCAGGATCAAGTTAAATTAGTTTAAAAATTTATCAATTTTCGCTTATTTTTATAAAAAAGCAATTAAATACAAAGCAATAGAGACTATGGAGAATAGTGCAAGTAGTATAAAAACTCCTAAACACATACTCACGTTATCTTTATGGTTAAATTTAGAATCATGGTGCTGTCCAGCATAATACTCCTCACTATACTCGTATATGAAATCATTGTAATATGTACAAAATCCACCTTGATTATGTGGACAGTGATGACATAATCCATTGTCATCTAACAAATTACAACCTGTACCAATTACTACCATTTTCTACCAATACACTTAGAATATTCTTTTAAATTTTTTAGTTAATGATTTATATTTTTAAAAATATTTTTTAAAGTAGATAAAATTAATAATTTTATTTATAAATAAAGTTATTAAAATAAATATACAAAATTTAAAAGAATCCAAATTAACTTGGTATAATTTAAAATTATTATATTTATTAAAAAAAAAAATAATCAATTCATACCAAAAATTATTAATTCATACCAAAATAATCAATTAAAAAATAAAAAAAAAAAAAAAAAAAAAAAAAACAAAAAAAAAAATTTATTTTTTTTATTTTTTAAAATT
>WRMT01000229.1 GCA_009777005.1 Methanobrevibacter sp.
AAATTATTCATATCCAAATCCAAGAAAAAAATATTATCTAATACATTCTTATAAAAAATATTATTAAAATTATTCATATCCAAATCCAAGAAAAAATATTATCTAATACATTCTTATAAAAAATATTATTAAAATTATTCATATCCAAATCCAAGAAAAAATATTATCTAATTTAATATTTAAATAATTTTAAAGAGATATTACTTTTCTAAAAATTTTATTAAAATTTAAATTTTTATAAAAATAAATTTACAATTCACTACATACTCAGACAATAATAAAAAAAATATCATGAAAGAAGATTGTGAATCAAAGAAGCAAATAGGTTCTAATGGGTTAAAAGAACAATTCTTCTAATGGGTTGTGAAAAAAGATAAGTGAAACTTATAATCTAACTTCTTTGACTCAACAATATTAATTAGTTAGTTATACTTAACTTAGTTTTAGAAAGAGCATATGATAAATAATAAATAGCTATTATCAAACACACAACTTCAATAAAAAAAATAGCTATTATCAAACACACAACTTCAATAAAAAAATAGCTATTATCCTTTTAAAGATTTATTTTCCTCCCCATAGTAACAAATATCTTCAATATCGCAAAACTTTCTAAATCCTTCTTCTTCAGTAACTTCTTCATTAATATGAGCTATTAATCCAGGAATTCTCCCAATCATGAAAATTCCAAAGCCTAAATTACTCGGAAACTTCATGTCTGATAAAACAGCTCCATTAACACCATCCATGTTTAAATGTATTTTTTTTCTTTTAAAAAGTTCTTTTTCAATAGCTAAAGCCAATCTTAAATGAGGACCTATAAAATCTTCTTCAATAGCTAATTTTACAATTTTACTTCCCCGTGGGTCTTTACTATGATACCTATGTCCAAATCCTGGAATTTTAATACCTTTATTTAAATAATCATCCACAATATCCTTAGCTAAATTATCAAAAAGATATTTTTCATTAAAATCACTTAAATCATTGATTACATTTTGAAAAAGTTCCATTGAGCTTTCAAGAGCTCCAGCATGTTGTTTTCCAAAAGAAAGTAAGCCTCCAGCTAATGCCACATTCATAGGTGATCCTGAAGAAGCTATTAACCTAGAACTTTGAGTACTTGGTGGTGTTACACCATGATCACAAAAGGATATTAAAATATGATTAAGCATCTTAGCTTCTTTTTTATTTGGCATTTTACCTTGTAAAAGTAAATAAACCATTTCTGAAAAATTAATATTTTCTATTAATTCTTCTTGGCAGTAACCTTGTGTAATTATTTTATTTGGTTCAATTTTTGTAATAGAAGTTTTCAATTTAGGTTCATTGATTTCAAGAATTTTTTTCAATGGTTTTTGTCCAATCGCCATAATAAAACCTCAATAAGTATTAAAAAATGTAAAATTAAAATTAGATAGTATATAATTTAATTTAAATAAATTAAATTTTGAATTGATAATAGTGATTACAATTTATTTAATTAAATTCTCTTAGTATTTAATAATTTATAAGGTTTTATATGAAAAGAAAAAAATCTATGAAAATTTTTTCTATGCAAAAGTTTTTAAAAGCTAATATTTCAACACCAACTACTATTTACAACTGAAAAAACTAATAAAAACTATATTCCCCTTACAACTACTATATACAAATGAAAAAACTAATAAAAACTATATTCCAACAACAATGGCTATTTATAAATGAAAAAACTAATAAAAACTATATTTCCACAGTAGCTACTCTAGGTTCTACAAAACAACAGGGTCTTGTAGCTACTATTCTCACACCACTAGCTCTCTGTGGTCCAATCTTTATAAAAGACCCAATAACTGTTGTTTTACCACCAAGTCCCATTGGTCCAATATTAGTTTTATTTAATTCATCCACAAGATAATTTTCAATATCTGATTGTATATTTAAATTTCCATGAACCATAGCTTTTAAAATTAGTTCATTCGCTTCAAAATGTGTTCTTCCAATTCCTATAGCTGGAATAGAAGGAGTACATCCAAGAAATGGTAAGGACTCTTTTAATCTATCAATAGCTATGTTTAAAACATGTTTATATGATTTTTGATGAAATATTCTATAAGTTTTAGCTCTTATCTCTGGTCCTCCACCAAGGAACAATAAATGAATCTTAGTTTTATCTCCATCATAGCTATCAACTAAAAAAGAAGGAGGAATTACCATTTCTCCCTTAATATATAATCCTTGAGATTGTTCAACTCTTTCTAAATCATTTCCTTTAACAGCCATTGGTCTTCCAGGTAAGTTTTTAAATCCATTAGCTATTCCTCTTTTAATTTCTTCAAAAAACTCTGATGAAAGGTTTTTATCTTTAGCTAATTCAATTAAAACATGTGGAATTCCTGTATCATCACATAGAGGCAATTTATTCTTATTAGCTATTTCAGCATTTTTAATCATTAATTCCAATGCCCAGATAGCATTTTCTTCCTCTTCATTAGCTAAAAATTTTTTAAAAGCGGCTATTCTATCTTCTGGATAAGATGTGCTTCCATCTATAATTGCATTTTCAATTTTTTTAGATAAAATCATAATAATCAAGGGATAAATATATAATAAAAAAATCTTCAATTCTTAAACAACAATATGCTAATCAAATAATAAATATATAATAATAAATATATAATAATAAATATATAATAATAAATATATAATAATAATAAATAAATAATAAATATATAATAATAAATATATAATAATAAATCTTCAATTCTTAAACAAAAACAGGAATATATGGAAAACTTATTTTTTTTAAATATGTTATTATAATTATTAAATCTTTTATTTTTTTTATAATTCTTTTTTAAAAACTTTATAATCCTTTTTTAGAAACAATAGCTTCAGGATAATATCTTTCAATCATATTTTTAACAAGAAGAACTTGTTTAATTCTCATAGATGCTTCTTTTTCAGTTGTGTCCCAACTGTGATGCTTAGCTATTGATCCACCAGTTTTTAAATAAATTGGAGCACCTACTCTTATTATATCTGGAACCTCATAATGCCTTATAAAACCTCCAGTAGACTTAGGATTTTCTGTATGAATATCCATTGGAATATCAATAGCTTCACGAATAGCTGCAATCATTGGAATTTGCAAATCACGAACTGGGTTGAATGAATTTAAACCAATTTCTTCAAATAATTTAGCTGATGCTGGATTTCCTCCTCCTCCATGAGCAGAAAATTTGAATTTGGTATTTTTAGCTATTTCTCCTCTTTCACGAAGTTTAGCTAAAACCCATAGTAAACCTTCATCATATAAAAGTATTCCTCTAACTCCCAGTTCAACTGCTCTTTTTACATCTTCAATTGCATAAACCAGATTATCATAACCTCTAAGCCTATAACCAATTCTTGAACCTTCTTTTGTTTGAGCTGTTGCACTAGTATCATAAGTAGCTCGTGGACCAACACTTAAAAATAAATCTGCTTTGAATCCACTAGCTAATGATACCATTTCTTCAATTTCTTCGTCTAATAAAAACATTATTCCTTTAGTTTGAGTTATTCTATGTATGAACACACCATATTCTTCACAAGTAGCTATTAAAGAATTTAATGCCATAGGACCTTGAATTCCTGGAACTTCAAACCGATATTGTCCTCCATCAGAAAATCTTTTACTTGAGCTATAATCAACTACTGGTTCTTTAATTCCTAATCTTCTTAAACTTAATTTGGTTTTATCCATCATTTAAATCAGTGGTTATAATAAATTGTCAATGTTCAATAAAATTGACTTTATCAAGTCTTTCAAAACAATCATTCAATGAATATATAGTAAAATCTTAAAAAAAAAAAATCTTATTTACTTTATTAATGGTTGGCAACTTGGACAATAGTAAATAGTTCCACCTAAATAAGACTCTTTAACAATTTTATCCCTGCAAACAGGACATGGATTTTTAAAAGATTTAGAGGATAAAATAGTTTCATATTTTCCAAATTCACCAAATAAGGTCTTTTCAGTGTTTCTGCCCTTATTTTTTCTCATTAATTTAAGAGTTTTTTTCACACTTTCAAATAATTTATCATTATCTTCTACTTTCAACATTTTAATTTTAGTTTTAGGATGAATTTTAGCATGGAATAATATATCCTGAAGAGTGCCATTTCCTAAACCAGGAATTCTTTGTTTAGTAGCTAAAAAAGACTTAATAGATGTGTTTGAACGAACTTCCCCTAACATCTCTTCAAAATATTCCATATTAAAATCATCAGCTAAGGGGGAAGGTTTTTCTTTAGCTACATCATAGTACTCATTTTCATATTCATTAGCTAATGCAATATGTATAAGAGCATACATCTGAGTTGAGCAGGTTAATGAAGAGGAATCATCAAATTGAATAAATAACTGGTTTTTTTCAGGAATTTCCTCATTATTAGAGAAATATCTAATATTTGCTCCATCTCCAAAAACAATTTTTGTATCCCCAACTATAATTTCTACTAGTCCACCATATGCAGAACTCCGTCCAATTATTTTTCCTTTAAGTAAATCATTATATCCTTTGGGATCTTCATAATAAAAAGCAAATTTATGTGGATGATTATCAGTAGCTACATGGATTATTTTTTTCCCATTTATTGTTTCATTTAATTGTTCTGCAAAAGTATGACTTTCTGGAATTTCCAACATGAAAAAATAATCCTCCTGATTTTTATATTTTTTATAAAATACATTTAAAATTATAATAAAAAAACTACTTTTAAATATTTTTATATTTATTATAGTCTTGAAGAAAAGTTTGAATTTAATTATTTATAAAAAATTAATACTTATTCTCTGAAAAATCAATTTTATTAAAATTAATCTTTAAAAATAAACAATTAATAATTATTTTCATAAAAAATCAATTTTATCAATTTTAAAAATAAACAATTAATA
>WRMT01000230.1 GCA_009777005.1 Methanobrevibacter sp.
AACCATCTTTTTCAAGTACTTATGATCATTTTCACTAAGTTCCAATTTTCTATGCTTCATACTTATAATATGTAACTCAAAGTATAAAAACATTTAAAATTAAATTGTCATAACACTATCATTAGTAAGTCATGATTTAATTGGGATTAGCTATTGAAATTTAAAAATAGTAAGTAGCTATTATAATAATAGTATACAATAGAAAAAAAATCTTAAAGTTAAGATGAAAAATATTAATAAAAAAATATCCAAAAAATTAATAAATCAAAAAGATCCTGTATAATAATAATCATTAAAATTTAATATTTTTTTTTACAATTACCTACACATTTTTTTTAATTTCTTCTATTATAACAATAGTTTTAATATCTCCTAATAATTATTATCCATCTAAACTATTCTAAACCTATGAGAGAAAGTAAAGATAGTATAAATATATGATTATTTAATAAGCATATAAACATTATTTACCTATATCTATTACTTATTTTATTTGAAAAAATATATATGCTTTCCAAACATATTAAACGTGCCTAATTTATAATGATTATTCATTGAATTAGATTATACACATATTAAGTTAATAATCAATCTTAACAATTAATTTTTGTTGATATTATTAATCTACAAGACAAAATATGGTCTTGGATAAAATTTTCTTTTTTTTTCTTTATATGTTAGGCATTCATTATAACACACTTTTACTAAGCGTAAAGGAGGTGAAAAAATGAAAAAATTGAAAAGTGTTTTTTCAAATTTTAATAAGAAATTATTAATCATTGTTTTATTATTTTTTATAACCTTAGTCATGACTATGTCTTCTGTTTCTACAGCAGGTGTAGCTTATGAAACATACACCAATATATCTGTTAATACTACACAAAATGTTGGTACTGGTCTTAGTTTTGATATAACTGGTAATTTAACTGATTCTTCCACTAGTGGAGGTATTGGCGGCAAAAATATAACTGTAAATATAACTGATAGAAGTAATTCTTCTAACACATATGCTAATTCAAGTCTAACAGAAACTAATGGTAGTTTTGTAGTACCTTTCAACATAAATGTTACAGGATCTTATGATTGTGTAATAACTTTTGCTGGTGATACTAACCGTAATTGTAGTCCTGCTTCAGTGAAAATGCCCATAGTAGTTAAAAAATTAGCTACTTATTTTGTTCTCGAAGATATACAAAGTTCTGGTTTGATGCAACTTGTTTTATTTGACGAAAATCTTAATACTCTCAATGGCGTGATAGTATCTTATTCTGACAATAGAGGAACGCCCCCTTCTGGACAAATAATTACTGGCACCTTGGGTAATTTCTCTTATACTGCAGGGGGTTTTGCAAATAATATGGCTACAGTTATTCAAATGAATTATAGTGGTAATGCAACACATGCACCAAGTAGTTTCATAATAGCTATGGATCAGAATGTGATTATTGGAATAACAATTAACCCTACTAATATTGTCAATATTACTACAGAAACAGTATTGATATTTACTGGTACAGTATATGAACGAGCAGGTACAGGTGGTACAGTCCTATCCAATATAAGCTTATTTGTTGAGAATCAGCTAGTAAATATTGCCCCACTAAATTTAATTGGTACTGGTACTTATAATTTTACACTCCCTTTTAATAATATATCTAGCTATGCAATATCTGAGAATCTTGAGATAATGATTAGTGTGATGTATGCAACTTCAGGTGGTCAGGCACGAAATTTATCATTTAACCAAACAATAAATGTTTTTCCAGCTAAAATACCCACGTATATAGAATTTAGCAGGATTTATGGTGTTGAAAAAAATACTAATTACACTATTTATGGAACATTATATAATTCATCAGGTCAGCCCATACTAGGCGTTCAGAATGTAGATATCTATATTGACGGTGTTTTCAAGCAAACCGTACAAACTGATAGTAATGGAAGGTTTAATTTTACATTCAATAATGATAGTGCTGGAGATCATAATATAACAGCTGTTTTTAATGATACTTCATATTATTATTATTTTAATATAACCTTACATTTTGAAGTGGAACGTGAACCTTCAATTATAAATGTTGGAAATAATACTACCATAGTTAATGACTCTGCTATTATTTATGGTAACTTAACTGATCAACATGGCAATCTTATTACTGGTGAGTGGAATATGAGTATTTACATTAATGATACTTTTTATACTTATGTTACTGTTGTTAATGGTATTTTTAATGTTACTATTCTCCCACGTAATATTCGGGGTGATTACTTAATTACAGCTAGATTTGAAGGCAACATTGAGTATAATCGTTCTTCTGGCGATGGATGGCTTTTTGTTCTTCCAATAAATACTACTACTCATGTTGATAGTAATAATGGTACAGCAACAGAACCACTAAACATCACAGGAAACCTAACAGACCAAAATGGTAACCCAATCCCAAACGCAGACATAGAAATCTACATCGACGGCACATTCTACATGAACACAACCACCGACACCAATGGAAGATACAACGTATCATTCACACCAGGCAAAAACGGCACATACAACGTAACAGCCTTCTACAGAGGCAACGACACATACAACGAATCCAACGGAACCAACCTACTAACAATCAACCGCATGCCAACCAACACCACAGTAAACAGCAACACAGGCACAGCAACAGAACCACTAAACATCACAGGAAACCTAACAGACCAAAATGGTAACCCAATCCCAAACGCAGACATAGAAATCTACATCGACGGCGTACCCTACATGAACACAACCACCGACACCAATGGAAGATACAACGTATCATTCACACCAGGCAAAAACGGCACATACAACGTAACAGCCTTCTACAGAGGCAACGACACATACAACGAATCCAACGGAACCAACCTACTAACAATCAACCGCATGCCAACCAACACCACAGTTTCTGCTCATGATGGAACACCTACACAAACTATAAACATTACTGTTACCTTGAAAAACCAACATGGTATTGATATTAATGGTACTATGAATATTACTATAACAAGCCCTAATGGTTATTACGAAAGTTTTATTGTTATTGTCAATGGTTCATATACTTTTAGTCGAATCTTTCCAAATATTGGTAATTATACTGTAACAGCTGTATATAGTGGCAATGAAACCTATGTTGATTCTAATGGAAATAATGCATTTACCATTGCTGAAATAGCTACTATTATTAGTGTGAGCAATGGTACTTACAATGTTACAGATCCTTATACTATAAATGGTACCTTGGTTTATACCAATGGCACTATTGTAAATATTACTGGTAATGTAATTATTTCTATTAATGGAACTGATTATGTTGTCCAGCTTATTGATGGAGTATTTACTTATAGTAATACTTCTTACAGCTATGGCAATTATACTGTAGATGTTAGATTTGTAAGTGATGGAACTTATGCTGGTTCTAATGCAACTGGATGGTTAAACATCCTACGTCTGAATACAACTACTACACTAGATTCTGGTATTGAGATTATATATCATTATAGAACTAACTTTACTGCATATCTTCATGATGAGAGAAATAGACCTATAGCTGGAGCTCTTATTCATTTCTGGATTAATATAAGTGGTTCTGAAATATATGTTGGAAATGCTACTACTGATAGTTATGGTAAAGCTGTTGTTCCATATGATCATGGTTCAGATATTGGACCTTTTAATGTTCGAGCAGTATATGATGGTAATTTAACATATGTTAATTCTAATGTTACTCAACAGGTCAATTCTCGTGAATTAGAAATAAGTATCATTATTGAGAATATTACTGTTAAAGTATTAAGGAATGCTAAAATCCGTGTATATGTTATTGATGAGTTTGGAGCTATTGTTTCTAATGCAAATATTTCTGTAGAAATGAATGGGACTACTCGTGATTATCTTACAGATGGTAGTGGTATGTTTTATTTGGACTATATTCCAGATATAGCTCGCAATATTCCTATTATTGCTAGTCATGTTACTGCGTCAAATCCTCATCTTAGAACAGCTAACCCATTTAGCTATGGTACTTTAAGTGTTCTAGCACTTGACACCTCAATTTTATTGAAGAATGTTGTAGTAACTGCTCTTCAAGATGCTACTGTTAGTGCTACATTAGTTGATGAAGATGGTAGACTATTGTCTAATATGACTGTTGATATTTACATTGATGGCGAGTATTATGGTAATGCTACTACTGATGCTTATGGTAGAATTTACCTTAATCTTGGATCCCGTTCAACTGGTGTTTATACTATTACTGCTACTTTCCCAGGTTCTAGTTATGTTTGGGCGGGTACTGTTTCTGATGGTACTCTAACAGTTCGACCTCTTAGGACTTCTATATTTGTTTCAGCAATTCATAATGAGAGTGAATCTACTACTTTTGTAGCTAGACTTTACAATGAATTTAATAAACCTGTAGCTGATAGACCTGTAGCATTCTTCCTTAATGGTCAATTTATTGGCATAGCTGTAACTAATAGTAATGGAATAGCTATTTTGCCTTATTCCTATACCCCAAATGGTATAATTGTAGCTGAGTTCCTTGGAGATGGTATTTATCGTGAATCTCTTGATAATCGTCCTTTTGGTTTAAATCCTGTAGATAATATAAATGATACTGCAGTTTTAGATCCTGTAATTAAAGGAGATTTAGATGATTATATTGATAGTATTGATATAGATGGAACAGATGATGATGATAATGAGTCAGATGAAGGTCAACCTATTTCTGCTATTGCAATGTTAGATACTGGTAACCCTATAGCAATGTTAGTATTAATCATACTATGTGTTTTCCTTATTGGAATTAGAAAAAAACAAAAAAATTAAGGATTTTTATTTTTTAAATCCTTTTTACTTATTTTTTTTTTTGATAAAATTTAATTGAAATATTTTT
>WRMT01000231.1 GCA_009777005.1 Methanobrevibacter sp.
ATTGATGTAGTGAATGAAATTGCATCTTTTATTTTTTGTTTTTTTTTTTTAAAAAAAAATTTCTTTCCCACACTAAATGGGTTTTTTTGTTTTTTATTAAAATTTTTTTTTTTTTTTTTATTTTTTTTTTTTTTTTTTAAATTTTTTTTTTTTTTTTTTTTTTTTACTTTTTTTCTTAAAAGTTTTTTAATATTTTTTAATATTTTTTTTTTTTTAATATTTTTTATAACTTTTTTTCTTAAAAGTTTTTTAATATTTTTTACTTTTTAAAATTTTAAAATTAGATGGGTGTATGGTTACCTTTTACTTAATTGGGAATAGTTTGAACGATAAATGAAAAGAACATTTTTTTTCTTTTCAATAGCTATTTCCTGGGCTTCGATAGGATCATAAATATGTAAAACATTTTTTTTCATTTTACTTTTAATTCCAAATCCTAACTCATCAACTAATATTAAATTAATATTTTTTTCATTTATATAATTATTTAAAAGTGTAGCTAATTCTTTTTCATTTATTTCTTCACAGGTAATGCCATATCTTCCTCCAATAATAATACAATATTCATTTAAATCTTTTATCATATCGATAGAGTTTTCAATGGCTTTAACATTTATTCCAGGATTTATTTCTTCGATAATTCTAAATCCATTCGAAATTTTTTGAGAACTACGCCCTTTAATTCTTTTAAAATTTTTTAATTTGTTCTGTATTATTTTAATGTCAACTTCTAAGGTTAAAGCAGCTGTAACCACACCTAATATATTTAAGACATGATGGTTTCCTAGAGCAAATGTTTCAATATCTATTGACCCATTAATTTTCTTACCAGAGATAGTTTTTATATTTCTAAAGCTAAGTTGTAATTCTGTTTTATCTTGCCCATATTTAATTTCATCAACTATTAGATTAGAGTCATTTTTTATTTTAGAATCCTTTGATAATGTAAACGTGTTTATTCGGTTTTTCTCACTAATAGCTTTTTTTTTATAATATTCATTCAAGGTTTCGCTTTCAGCTACAATAAGGTCACAGTTAAAAATTTGTTCTTTAGCTTCTTTAGCATTAGAATTATTTTTAGCTATTGGATAATTTTCAACAATGTTTGTTAAAATACCAATGTTTCCAATTCCTGTAACTCCTAATGAACTTTCAAATATACAAGAATTGTAGTTAAAATTGAATTTATCATTTAAATCATTATTTTTTGAATTAACTATTTTTTTAGCTAATTCTATAGTTTCTACAATGCTTGCAGGAGTTATACTAATATTTTCTTTTAATTCGATCCTTTTATTATTTTTGTAAAGACAAGCACCTAAGCTACTTAAAACAAGAGGATTTAAATCTATTAAAATTTCTTTTAACATAATTATAGTGCTGGTTTTTCCTTTAACTCCTGTTACTTCGATAATAGGAATATTATTGTTTGTTGCTTCTAATTTCCATTTATCTAATATTAACTTTACAGCTTCATGATGATTCAAATCATTTTTCATTTCTTGCTTAAAATTTTGCTTGTTTTCTCTTTTTGGTTTGTTATTTTGTGATTTTAAATTATTTTTTATAGTTGTTAGTTTGTTGGGTTGTGGTTTTAGGTTGTTTCTTATATTTGTTGCTGTTAATGGACAGTGAACTGGAGATATTATTGTTAATTCTTTTAAATTTATTTTTTTTTCAGTTATTTTATTTTTAAATAATTCCAAATCTTTAATTAAATTTATATTTTTTGATTTTAGTAGTTCTTTTTCATTACTTTTAAGAGTTTTATATATATCAAAACAAAATATTTCTTTAAAATAGCCTAATTTAGATAATTCAATAGCTATTTTTACTCCACCATGAGTTAAATCTATAATAAGGGCGTTCATCTTTATCAATATTTTTTTTTACCTTTATATTGTCAGTTTTTTTTTTTTTATTTGGTTCGTCTCAAATTTCATTTTTCTAAAAAATATTCATGTAATTTATTTTTCTTCATTATAATTTATTTTTCTTTATTATAATCTATTTTTCTCAGTTTTATGAAAGTATTTGATAGAGGTAAAATTTGACACATATTTTGGCTAATTTTTGTTTTAAAAATGTTAATTTTTCAAAACTAGGTTCATTCCATTTTATTATCGTGTTTTTATAGTGATTATTAGATTCCACCTTCAGTTAACTTTTCTTTAACTTTTTGATAGAATTCTTTATCTGTATTTCTTATGAAATACACATCATTTTCAGATTTTCTGAAATTTATTTCTTCTAGATAATTTATTTCTTTATTGATTTGTCCATCCATAACACAAACAGCTTTTTTGCCTTTTTTTAGTAGCTTTACTTTAATTTTACTTTCATCTGAAACAATAAATGCTCTAAGACCTAATTTATAAGGGCATATTGGAATTATTATAAATGCTCCAACTTTCGGATCAACAATAGGTCCTCCTGCAGACATGGAATATGCAGTTGAACCACTTGGTGTAGATAATATTAATCCATCGGCTCTAAATTCTTCTACTACTTCCCCATCTACTTGAATTTCAAAATTTAACATTTTCGCTGGCTTTTCTGTCATTATGACTACTTCATTTAATGCAGTAAAAACTTGATCTTCATATGAAACTAGTAATTGTGTTCTTTTTTCTTTACAATAATCTCCACTTAAAACAGATTTTAAGACATCGAATGTATTTTCTACTTCAACTTCTGTTAAAAAACCAACAGTTCCCATATTTATTCCAAAAATAGGAATTTCACTTTCATTTAAGTGACTTTGTGTTCTAAGAATTGTTCCATCACCACCAAGTGTGATATTCATGTCTGTTTGGAGATCTTCAGTAGCTACTCCTAATTCTTCAAAGTTAACTTCGAGTTTAAGGTCTTTTATTTCATTATATACTTTATAATTAGCTTTTTCTGTATTTTTTAGTATAGTTTCTAATTTAGGACTATTTTTCAATTTTTCTAATTCAATAGCTAATGTTTTATCTATTTTCACATCAATTTCTTGTTTTAGTAGTGTTTGAATTATTTTTCCTGCGAATAAAACTGATTCTGAGAGATCTAATCTGCTTGTAATACCAACAGTTTTTATAGTTTTATCCGAATCTGAACTAATCAATTTAATGATTTTCCTATGGATTTTCCTATTCCCAGTTCCAATTATAAAAGTTTTTTCAGATATAGTTAGTTTACTTTTTAATTTTTTCCCCTGATCATCTGTTACTTTTCCACCAGCTTCTTCCACAATTAGTTTTGAAGCTGCAATATCCATTATTCTACTTTTTCGCATGTCCATAAAAACATCATATCTTCCATTTGCAACAAAACAAAGTTCCAAAGAAACAGATCCCATCAATCTTATTCGTCTAATTTTTTTTATTAATTTGAAAATATTATTAGATGGTCCTTTTATATATCCTCCTAATGATACATGGGATAAACTTGTTTCATTAGAAGTTTTTATTAATTTTCTATTTAATTTAGCACCTTCTCCTTTTATAGCTTCATAAAGGTCTCCATTATCAAAATTTTTGACGTAAGCTATTTTCACATCTTCCAGTGTAGCTACACGGTTTTCTGGAACTTCAGCAATAGCTATTGACATGCCATAAGCAGGAATTTTTTTTATAGCATTATTTGTACCATCAAGAGGATCAACTAAAAATATGAACTTAGCTTTTGAATTTTTAGCTATGCCATTATTACTTGATAATTCTTCTAAAATGTTAATTTCTTTTTGCCTTCCTTTTCCAAGTTTAAGTTCTCCAACTTCCTCGCTTATCAATAAAGAAATAAAATTCTGGTTTTTAAGAATTTTCACTACTTCTTTTTCAGCTATTAAATCTATATGTTTTGTAGGTGTTCCATCAGCCCCTATTTTAATAAATTTTCCCAATTCAGTTTTTCCAGTATATGAATTTATTTTTTTCTCCACATTTTTAATAATTTCTTTGGAAATTTTTTTACAAATTTCCTTATCCTTACGATCCATTTTTTTCACATACCTAATATCTTTATTAAATAAATTTTGATGTAATTGAAATTTTTAATTTAATATTTGATTAGTGATGTAATTACAGTTTTAATTTTTAGTACAGTTTAATTTTTTTGTTTAATTTTTGATGTAGCTATAATGTTTAATTTTTTTTTGTTTAATTTTTGATTTAGCTATAATGTTTAAATTATAGATAAACTACTGATGCAAGTACAGTTCCTATATTTTCAACAATATGATTTTGTTCTTCTACAATTAATTCATTGATGGTTTCACCTCTAACTTCCATCATATACTTTACCATATTTATTGATTCTTTCCTGACTTCTTCAGGGGTCTTATTTATTTTTGAATTTTCCACTACACAACCTAAATTATTTCCAATAGCTATAGCTATAGCTGCTGAAATTAAATCTCCTTTTTCATCTGAGGATATACAGGAGAGAACACAATTTATCATAGAACCTGGCTTCAATTTTGGCAAAGTCATGATTTTTGTATTCTTTTCTAGCATACTTGATACTTTTATTAAGTTAACATTCCCAATACCAGCATCTAATAGAGCATTATCAAATGAATTCAATTTTGTAGGTCCTTCTGCTTTTCCAGATACTATAGCTATTTTCATTTTATCACAAATATTGATATTTACATTATATTTTGAGTTTTAATTTATATATTATTATTAGCTCGAAAATTAAAAAACCTCAAGTTTTTGAAAGTTTCAACTTATTACTCTTCATTGGTATTAATTTATAAATTCGATTTTTCAATTATTTCTAATTAATTTGGATTTATTTAGGAGGTTGAATAATTTAAATTTATTATAAATCTATTTTTTTTTTTTTTTTTTTTTTTTTAATATTTTTTTTTTTTTTTTTTTTTTTTTTTTTTTTTTTTTTTTTTTATTCAAAATTTAAAAGGAAATACTATA
>WRMT01000232.1 GCA_009777005.1 Methanobrevibacter sp.
ATATTATTTACTAAAAAAAATTAAAAAATTAAAAAAAAAAAAAATAAGATTTTTAAAATTAAAAAAAAAAATTTAAAAAAAAAAAAAAAAAAAAAAAATATTTAATTTAAACATTGAAAAATATAATAAATTCCATAAAACAATAATAATTTATTCAATTTAAACATTAAAAAATATAATAAATTCCATGAAAAATAAATAAAAATTAGTAATATAACAATTCTCGATTAATATTAAACTATTAAATAAGAATATATTAAATTTTAAAAAAAAATAGAAAAAAATAGCTATAATATATATCAGCTATATTTACAACGACTATTATTTATTTTCTCAGTAAACAAATTAGCTGACATTTTCTACAAGTAATAATTATTAATTAATAACCATTAATGTATCTCCAGCATTTACGGTGTCTCCTTCAACCATGAAAATCTCTTTAACAACACCATCATTTTCAACTTGAATGTCATTTTCCATTTTCATAGCTTCTATCACAGCTACAACATCTCCTTTATTGACTTTATCCCCAATATTTACTTTGAGTTTTAAAACCAATCCTTGCATTGTAGATGTTACTCCTCCTTCAACTGGACTTCCAAGATCTGGACCTGTTTCATCAATTTTCATAAAGCCAGTTGGCATTATTCTAACATCGAATTCGTCGCCATCAACTTCAACTCGATATTCAGTAGGAATAGCTACTTCTCCCTCATCCATAGATGCTTTTTTAGGAGATAAAAGTTCTTCTTCTTCCATTTCTCCTTTTAAGAATTTTTTAGCTATTTGAGGATAAAGAGCAAATGTGATAATATCTTCTTCTTTTTTAATGATTCCTTCTTTTTCGCCTTCTTTTTTGTATTCTTCAAATTGAGGTTTCAAATCATCTGCAGGTCTGTGAGTAATCGGTTTTTCATTTCCAATAATTTTTTTAGAAACTTTTGAATCTACTGGAGATGGAGGTTTACCATAGTTTCCTTTTATATATTCTTTTACCTCATTAGAAACTAATTTATACCTTTTTCCACCTAAAACATTCATAACTGCCTGAATTCCTACAATCTGACTTGATGGAGTAACAAGAGGAGGATATCCTAAGTCTTTTCTAACTCTTGGCATTTCTTCTAAAACATCCTGATATCTATCTAATGCATTTTGTTCTTTTAATTGTGAAACAAGATTAGAAAGCATTCCTCCTGGGAGTTGATAGATTAAAACATCAGTATCAATTTGCTCAGCTATTGGATCAAGTAAAGCAGCATATTTTTCTCTAATACCTTCAAAATATTTTTTAAGATGATTTAATAATTTTAAATCTAATTTAGTGTCATATTCAGTACCTGAAAGTGCAGCTACAATACTTTCAGTTGGTGGTTGAGAAGTTCCCCAAGATAATGGAGAAATAGCTGTGTCTAAAATATCTACACCTGCTTCACAAGCAGTATAATAGCTAATTGGTGTGAATCCACTTGTACAATGACAATGTAAGTTAACTAATAAATCAGTTTCTTCTTTTAATTTACTTACAAGTTCATAAACATCTTTTGGACTGATTAACCCTGCCATGTCTTTAATAGCTACTGAATCACATTCTAAAGCTTCTAATTCTTTAGCTAATTCTACAAAATCATTTAAACTGTGAACTGGACTTGTAGTGTAGCTAATGGTTCCTTGAACATGAGCACCTTGAGCTTTAGCTACTTGAATAACCTTTTCCATATTTCTTACATCGTTTAAAGCATCGAAAACTCTGAAAACATCTACCCCATTTTCATAAGATTTTTCTACAAACTTTTCCACGATGTCATCAGGATAGTGTTTATAACCTACTAAGTTCTGTCCTCTAATCAACATTTGAATAGGTGTTTTAGATATTTTTTCTTTAAGACTTCTTAATCTTTCCCAAGGGTCTTCATTAAGGTATCTTATACATGTGTCAAATGTTGCACCTCCCCATGCTTCAATGGCAAAATATCCGATTTTGTCTATTTCTTCTGCAATAGGGACCATATCTCGAGTTCTCATCCTAGTAGCTAAAAGGGATTGATGAGCATCTCTTAGAGCAGTTTCTGTGATTTTTGTAACTTTCATTTTACTCTTCCTTTTTTAAGTTGATTTTTATACAAGATTAAAATGATAAAATTTTACTCTTCCTTTTTTAAGTCGATATACAAACAAGACTAAAATGATAAAATTTTACTCTTCCTTTTTTAAGTCGATATACAAACAAGATTAAAATGATAAAATTTTAAAGTACGTAAATGAACAATAATATTAAAAAATAATTTATAGTTCATAATACTAGTATATTTGGTTAAATGTCTTAATAATCTTATCTATTTCTAAATGTTTTCATGAAAATAGCTACCATTATTATAATGTTTACAATTCAATTATCCATAGATATTAGATAATATAATTAGGATTAATGAATTATAATATAATTAATACTTATTTGTCTATGAAATTTATTTTAATAAATTAGTGTTTAGTTTATTTATTCAAATCTTAAATTTGGAAATTTTCAAAACTATGGTAAAAAACAGTTTCACAATTCATTAATATGAAAAAGATTATTTCTAATTAATATCTATTAAAAATTGAAAAAAATAATAAAAAAACAATTTAACAATTATACTCCTTAAAAATAATTATAAAAATAATAATAATTATAAAAAAAATAATAATAAAAATGAAAAACCAATTATCTCATTAAAAATAATAAAAAAAACAGTTAAATAAAATTATACTCATTAAAAATTGAAAAAAAATATAAAAAAATAATAAAAAAGCTATTTAATAGTATTATATCTATTTAAAAGTGATAAATAGCTATTTAATAACATTATACTAAAATTCAATAAATTTATCTTTCTTCTTTTCCAGATATAAAATCATTTACCATTTTTGCTGCTTCATCATCAGTATATTGAAGTGGAGGGTGTTTCATTGTATAAGCAGATATTGAAGTAAGTTGACCACTAATATTCCTTTCAATAGCTAATTTACAACACCGTATTGCATCAATAACACAACCAGCAGAATTAGGAGAATCTTCAACACTAAGACGTAACTCAATATCCATTGGAACATCCCCAAAAGTCCGTCCCTCCATTCTAAGGAAACATAGCTTATTGTCTTTTTGCCAAGGAACATAATCACTTGGTCCAATATGGATATCATCTGGATCCATTTTTTCTCCAATAACAGACTGAACAGCTTCAGTTTTAGACTCTTTTTTTGAGTCTAAACGTTCTCTGCTAAGCATATTAATGAAATCCGTGTTTCCACCAGTATTTAATTGATAAGTATGATCTAATTTAACTCCTCTTTCTTTAAAAAGATTAGCTAATGTCCTGTGAGTAATAGTAGCTCCAATTTGAGCTTTTATATCATCCCCAATAATTGGAATTCCTTTCTCTTCAAACTTTTTACTCCACTCACTATCACTTACTATAAAAACAGGCATACAATTTACGAAAGATACTCCTGCATCTAAACAACATTGAGCATAAAATCTTGCAGCTTTTTCAGATCCTACTGGAAGGTAGTTAAGTAATATTTCTGCACCACTTTCTTTTAGTACTTTTACCACATCAACTGGTTTCTCATCAGATACTAAAAAAGTGTGTTTATCTTTAAAATCTTTCATATGTGGAGCTACACCATCTAAAATATGACCCATAGCTACTTTAACATCACTTTTAGGAATATTTTCTTGAAAAATAGTTGTACAATTTGGTAATTCAAAAATAGCTTCATCAATAGTTTTCCCAACTTTTCGACGATCTATATCAAATGCCGCTACTACTTCAATATCTGATGGTTCATAATCTCCAATTTTCCAATGCATTAACCCTATAGCTTTTTCTTCAGTTTTATTTTTGTAATAATGAATTCCTTGAATAAGAGAGCTAGCACAATTTCCCATGCCCACAATAGCTATTTTTATTTTTGTCAAACTAAACGCCTCGTAAATATTATGATAATAAATTCACATTATCATGGTTTTTTAATTTAATTGACTTTAATTAAATATTAAAAGCTTAATTTTAATAATTAATAATCATAATCTTTTTTATTAAAAAATAAAAACATATTAATGTTATGATTTTTTTATAATTTTTAATTTATTATTTTAAAATTAATATTTGTAAATTTGAATAATTATTTTAATTATTTTTTGTTATTATAAGTTAATAATCTTTTTCTTATTCTATATATTCTTTTAAATTTTAAATGATAAAAATATATTTCTCAAAGATTTTTTCATTATTTTTTTAAAAAATTAATGCTCTTTATTTGAATAAAAATATTTTAAAAAATTAAAACCCATCAGTTAAATAAAAAAATATCTAAAAAACTAAAACCCATCAGTTAAATAAAAAAATATCTAAAAAACTAAAACCAATCAGTTAAATAAAAAAATATCTAAAAAAATAAAACCCATCAGTTAAATAAAAAAATATCTAAAAAAATAAAACCCATCAGTTAAATAAAAAAATATCTAAAAAAATAAAATTCTTTAGTTAAATAAAAATATTAAGTAATATTATTATAATATAATACTACACTAGTGAATAGTTAACTTTAAAGAATTTTAACTTGAATTTGACTAATATTTAGGTTATAGTAAATTATATTAGCTAAGATTTTATAATTTGAACTAATATATTAGTTAATTAATAAAATTTTATAAGGTGGATTGATGAAAAAGGTTCTTTTAATAGCTTTTTATTTTAATCAAACTAATGAAATAGCTTCTAAACGTTTGAGAGGTTTAGCTAAATATTTGCCTCAATTTGGATGGGAAGCTATTGTTATAGTTCCTAAATTAGATGAAACTCCCACAAACTATGAAAAGTATGATTTTAATCTTATTGAAACTGATTATATAGACATGTTAGATAAATGGCT
>WRMT01000233.1 GCA_009777005.1 Methanobrevibacter sp.
AAAATGATATAATATTTTTAAATTGAAATTAAATAATATAATAATTTTATTAAATATTATTATAAAATATTATCTTATATTTCACTATTTAAATAAATTTTATAAAGATTAATTTATTAAAATATCAAAAACTGACTTATGGACATTAACAAGGATTTAAAAAAAAATTATCCTCTAACTCTTGGAATTTTAACTTGATTATTTTTATAGTTGGTTTCTGTAGCTTGTTTATTATAATTAACAATAAAGTACTTGTTATTATTCCTAGTTTGATAATATTTGAAAAACTTCACTGTTAAAGTAATAGACTTACCTGCAGCTATAGATTTAACATTAGCTAATTTTTCATATTTTTTATTCCCACTAACAACTCTAAGTAATGTTTTAGTAGAAGCATCTTTACCAGAATTTTTAATAGTTATCTTATAGCTATTGCCAGATCTTTTAACCTTGGAAATTTTCAAATCAACATTACGCTTAGTTAATTTAGATTTAGCTAATTTTAAAGCATTAACCATAGAATTAATTTCAACTTGACTTGTAGCATTTTTTACATTATTCATATTACGTGCATTGTTAAAAGCTACTTTTAAAGCATTCCAACTAGCAGTAGAATATTTACTAGAATTCAAATTATAACTAGCTATAGATTTAATAGCTGTTGCAAGACCATTATAACTAACTGCACCAGTAGGAATTGTAGGAGTAGTTGGAGTAGTAGTAGTAGTAGTAGTAGTTGGAGTTGGAGTAGTGGTAGGAGTTGGAGGAGTAGGAGTAGGAGCAGTAACTTGTACTAAGTTAGTTCTAGCTGTATTTAAAGCATCAGTTAAAGCATCAATATCAAATTGAAAAACTGCATTTTGAGCAAGAACCATAGCTTCAGCAGGAACCAAAAGAGTTTGTAATGCAGCCCAACTTGAAACAGTATAATCAACTTGATTTAATGCATTTACATTATTTATAGCTGTTTGAAGACCAGTATAATCTAAAGCAGAGTTTGATGTAGCTGAAAATGTACTTGTGACATGCATAGTATTCTTTGCACTACTATCCCATATTTCTATAGTATAAGTTTTTGTACCATCATCAAATAATACTCCAAAATTAAGATATACAATATTATAACCATTAAAAACTTGATTAGCAGCTATATCAGTATTACCACCATTAATTACTACCCAAAAAGTACCAATACCATCAATACTGACATAAGCATAATTATTACCTTCAACAGCAGCAACATCAATAGTTGTAGGTATTTGAATTGGAATAGCTGAAAATGTACTTGTGACATACATAGTGTTTTTTGCACTACTATCCCATATTTCTATAGTATAAGTTTTTGTACCATCATCAAACAATACTCCAGAATTAAGTAATACCTGAGAAAACCCATAAAGAACGTGATTAGCACATATATCACTATTACCATCATTAATAACTACCCAAAAAGTACCAAAACCATCAATAGTAACATAAGCATAATTATTACCTTCAACAGCAGTAACATCAATAGTTGTAGGTATTTGAATTGGAATAGCTGAAAATGTACTTGTAAGGTACATAGTGTTTTTTGCACTACTATCCCATATTTCCATAGTATAAGTTTTTGTACCATCATCAAACAATTCTCCAGAATTAAGATATACCCCAGTATAAGAACTACCAAAAACTTGATTAACAGCTATATCACTATTACCATCATTAATAACTAACCAATAAACACCAATACCATCAATATCAACATAAGCATAATCATCACCTTCAACAGCAAAAACATTCACATATGTAGGTATTTGAAGTGGTGTAGCTGAAAATGTACTTGTAAGGTGCAGAGTATTTTTTGCACTACTATCCCATATTTCCATAGTATAAGTTTTTGTACCATCATCAAACAATACTCCAGAATTAAGATATACCATAGTATAAGAACTACCAAAAACTTGATTAGCAGCTATATCACTATTACCATCATTAATAACTAACCAATAAACACCAATACCATCAATAAAAACATGAGCATGATCATCACCTTCTACAGCAACAACATCAACATTTGTAGGTATTTGAAGTGGTATAGCTGAAAATGTACTTGTAAGGTGCAGAGTATTCTTTGCACTAATATCCCATATTTCTATAGTATAAGTTTTTGTACCATCATCAAACAATTCTCCAGAATTAAGATTTACTACATTATTAAGACTACCAAAAACTGGATTAGTAGCAATATCACTATTACCATCATTAATTACTAACCAATAAGTACCAATACCATCAATAAAAACTATGGCAAAATCATCACTTTCAATAGCTGTAACATCAACATCTGTAGGTATTTGAAGTGGTGTAGCTGAAAATGTAGTTGTGGTATGCATAATATTTTTTGCACTGCTATCCCATATTTCTAGAGTATAAGTTTTTGTACCATCATCAAACAATTCTCCAGAATTAAGATTTACATTAATTAAATTACCTGTAGAAAATGGTAAATAAACTGATTCAGCAGCTATCTCACTATTACCATCATTAATTACTGCCCAATAAGTACCATTACCATCAATTTGAACTGCAACATAATCATTACCTTCAACAGCAAAAACATGATCAACATTTGTAGGTTCTGCAGCGAAAACTGTAGAAATACTAAGGAGAAATATAGCTAAAGTTACAAATAATAAGCTTATTTTTACACTTTTTCTTAAATTTAATCTAATTTTTTCACCTCTTTTATATTTTTTTAAAATGTCATTATGAACCTAATAAATACCAAAAAGATTAAATCTAGAATAAAAAAATCTTTTTGCATTTTAAGATCATAATAATGAAAAAATATTTATAATAGCTAAATTAAGCCGTATAAAGATTTTTCTTAGTAACAATAGATATGATAGAAATAACCACTACTCTTTGATTTTTTTTAATAATTGCTACTTTTTGATGAAAAAAATTAATTTATTTTGTAACAACTATTCTTTGATGAGTATGTTTTACTATAACAAAGTTTAAGTAGTAATTTTAGTACTATACAAATTATGTCTTATTAAAAAAATAAATGGGTGAATTTGTTGACTATGTAGCTAGTTATCTATTGCTACTGTCGAATAAGTATTCGTTATTATATATTTAAAATTTTCTATTTGTTCGCGAGTGTTAAAAACTTACATGGTAAAAATTGACATTTTATTCATCAATTTTCCTTTCTTTAATTTCATGATAAACTCACATATCTTATTTAAGTTTATCATGTAGTCTAATAAATTTAGAAAATATCTATGACTATGTTTTTAGAAATATTATTAGATTTTAACACATTAAAATCCCATAAAAATAGAGTTAAAGTCTTGAAAAAGGGAGAATTAAAAAAAATAACATGATTTAATTAGCATAAAACAAAAAAGCTAAAAAAAAAAAAAAAAAATTATTATGAAAATAAGTAAAAATTATAATTACTAATAATTATTTTAAAAGAATATAATATAGAAATGATATTATAAAGATATAGAGATTTTCAAAAAACATTAAGTTTTTAATCAATGAAATTTAAAATCATTCTTTATTTTAAAAAAATATTAAAATAAAATGAGTGAAAATATTATATTGTACTTTTATCCTTAACATGAAAAACAAAATATACTTTAGATGATTTAATGAATAAGTTATTACTAAAAAAATTAAACTATTGGCATGAAGAAGATGCTTATGATAAGATAATAGATAGAATTTTAGAAATTCCTGAATCTGACAGAGATTATGATATAATCTCTCACTTAGCAAGAGCTTACAATAATATGAACTATTTTGAAGAAGCTATTGAACAGCTATTTATTATTAAAGAAAATGGAAGTGATGATCCACTTTGGCATCATAGACTTGGATATGCTTATTTTTATCTTGGAAACTATGAAGATGCCTTGGAGGAGTTTAAAATAGCTCATAATTTAGATAAAAATGATCAAAATATAAAATCATTTTTAGATATGGTTAAAGTCCATATATTTATGAAAAATAATTATTTAGAAGAAATTGACAATTAAAAATGAAAAAATGAAAAAACATGACCCTCAGATTTTAAAAGATTTTATCCCGAGTGATTATTCTTCTTTTGAAACTTACTTCAATATTTGGAAAAATGAAACAAAAATATATGTAGACTTTCCAAATAAAGAGGATAAAAATCAGTGCTTAAATAATAATCTGAAAACTATCAATGATGAGTTAAATTGGCTTGAAAAAAATAAAGATAAGATTGAAGAGCTATTACTTGAAAATGGTTCTTTGGAATTAGCTGAAGACTGGGCTAGTAGTGCTCCTCTATTAGACTGTAGTGAAGAAGAATGCTACATTATGGAAGATGGGCAAAAAGTATTCTTTCCAATAAGTGATGATGACTTTTCTAATAGCTTATATATTGAAACAATTTCTATGAAATTTGATGAATGTGATGAAACTCCATTATTAGAACTTATATTATTATGTAGCCCTGATTACTTTGCAGAACATTGTTTAATTGTAGAAATTGATAAAAATAAAAGTTTAAAGTTTAATGGATTAAATGGTTAATACTTTTTCAATGGAACAAATAATAAACATGAAAAATCTTCTATTTACTATTTTTAATAAAAATAAATTTACTATATAGCTATTTTTTAAATAAACCTTTCAAAACAAGTTTATTTTTAACTATAATTATTAATATTAAATATTTATTTAAATAAATAATTTTATACTTTTTATCATAATTATATTTATTAATAACATTGTTAAAAGCTATTTAAACAAATATTTTAATTTAAAAATAAAAAAAAATAAATTAAAAATAAATAAAAAAAAAAAAAAAAAAAAATAAAAAAAAATTTATTTTTTTAAAAAAAAAAATCCAAACCAAGCTTTTAATCCCAAAATAAAAATGATTAAAA
>WRMT01000234.1 GCA_009777005.1 Methanobrevibacter sp.
GTTAAAAAATCTACTTATTCTACTATTGTGTCTAATCCTAATCCTGTTGAATTAGGTAATGATATTACTATTTCTGGTATAGCTACTGATGAGGATGGAAATGCTTTGGCTAATGTTGGTTTAAATCTTACTATTGATGGTGTGGATACTCTTGTATTTACTGATAGTAATGGTTTTTGGACTTTTAATTATACTCCTACTCGTTTGGGTACTATAAGTGTTAGTGTTAGTTTTGATGGTAATGAAACTCATGAAGGGTTTGTTTTTAGTTCATCTTTTGTAGTTATAGATGGTACTATAAATAATCCTAATAACACTAATCCTGGTCCTACTAATCCTAATCCTACTAATCCTAATCCTACTAATCCTGGTTCTACTAATCCTAATCCTACTAATCCTGGTCCTAGTAATCCTGCTCCTACTAATCCTAATATTAATAACCTTAATACTAATAACACTAATAACACTAATGAAAATGAGGATGAAATAGGGGAGGTTATTAAGGGTGATTATGAAGATTTATATGACTATGATTCTAACAATTCATCTAACAATGCTACTGCCAAAACAATACCTATGAAAAGTACAGGAATGCCTGTACTAGCTATTATAGTATTGTTATTAACAATATTTGGAATTGGCTTTCGTAGAAAACAAAAAAGATAAAAAATTTAGTTATTTTTTTTTAAATTAAAAAATTTTTATTCATTTTTTTTTTTTTTTTAAATTAAAAAATTTTTATTCATTTTATTTTTATTTTCATTTTTTTTAAATTATTCAATTATCTAATTACTTAATTATTTTTTTAGTGATTGTGGTATCATTGTTAAATTAAAGTTATTTTTTAAAGCTTCATCGTGAATTTACTTGGTTTTTTCAGAGAGGAGTGGTTTTTGAATATTCATATTTTTTGGCACTGGTATTTGTATAATATCTAGTTAAAGCAACAACTAAGGAGTAAACCTTTTTTTCTGATTTTTTTCATTTTTTCAAAAAATATTGATAATATTTCTAGTTTAAAAAAGTTTATCCCTATGTTGGTGTTGATTTTCCCTTGCCTTTTCTTTTAAAAGGTGAATTTTCAGTATTTTTATTTTTTAATTTTTGAGACGCACTTTCTATATCAATTATTATATTACATGTGGGTGCTTGTGAATATAAGTCTTGTTTAACAGCTATTTTTCAATATCCTACATGTTTTTGATCTTTGTAAGCTTGGAATCTATTTCCAAATCGATTATTATGTCATTAAAAATCTTCCTTATGTTTATCTTTAATTTTAATGCTTTGAAAAAATTTAGCACAAACATAAAACAAAATTCTAAATTCAAAAAAAAAAGATACCCACTAAATCATAATAATGAATAATCCTTAATTTATCAGCTGTGATGAAATTTTTAACTTCTTAAAAAGCCTATAAATTAAAATCTCCTAAATAATAGAACTGAAAAGTACATAGGTAATATAATTTAAGCTTATGAAAACAAGTATAGATCAAATTATGTTTTATTAACTTAATTTATCACAACATGAGTTGGTTAAAAATCTTAAATCCAACTAACTTTTTAACAGCCTTTTTTCTCAATTTTAAAACTGCTTAATTACAAATAAAAAAAATAATTTTTATATAAAAAAAGGAGGATAAAAATATGGCAGATCCAATAGCTATAACACCAACATTACACTGGAAAGATGCCAATAAATTTACAAAAAAGATGTTTAAACCTTCATCTGAGAAAAATTTGCTTATTTTAGAAAGAGATGTATTCTTAGATATGACCAATTTATAGATACTTCTTGAGTTCATAAATCTACAAACATTGGCAGTCATTTTATATGTATTTTGATATTGGCACTTGAAAATAAGTGAAACTTGTAAAAAAAATATTCAAAAAAAAAAAAAAAATAAAAAAAGTTTATTTAATTTTATTCAATAACAATATCCTCTTCATTGTTGTAGTAAGTATTACTACTCATAGTAACATTACTTGCTTGTTGGATGAGGATTCCTATGTAGTTATTAGCTATTAAATTATTAGCTATTCTAATATTTTGATTATTCCAAGGTTGTATCAAGATACCATAGTTTGAATTAGTTATTGTTGAATTAGAAATAAGAGCATTACTATTTTCCCATCCAAAATTTATTCCTTGTCCAAAATTGTTAATGTTTGCTGAGTTAATTGTAGTATCAGTTGAACCAAAAATGCTTATTCCATTTGAAATAAGATAATACAACTCATCATTATATTCACTAGGGATTCTATCAATTGTTACATTAGAAATAGAAGTATTGGTTCCATCATAAATAACAATTCCATTATATTGTGTTTTTATCAATACATTACTAATAAAATTATTTACTCCTCCATATATGATTATTCCTCCTTCTCCATATATAGTTGAATTTATGGTAGTTGTGTTAATAATATAGTTATTATTAGAATAATAGATTCTTATTGGATTTTCTACCAATGTGTTGGAGATAAAAGTGTTGATAATATAATTACCATTAGAGTTTTGAATCCCTATAAGACCACCTTCTACTGTTGAGTTGGAAACATAAGTGTTGGTAACATAAGTATCATTAGAATTGAAAATGTTTATAGAAAAGACACTATATATGTTTGAAATATAAGTGTTTTCAATATGGGTGTTTTCAGATCCTTCAATTTCTATTGGTCTATGATCTATTATAGATTCATCACCAGAAACAGTTGTATTAATGATATAGCTATTATTGGATTCTTTGACACTTATTGCATAATAACCATTGTTTTGACTATCAACTATGTTTGTATTTCGAATTTCAGTGTTATTACTGTTATTGATTGATATTCCAGAATTGTATGATTCTGTAATATTTGTGTCAGTGATTATAGTATTATTGGAATTTTCGACTGAAATATTAGTATTATATGCATAAGTGATGTTTGTATTGCTGATTTCTGTATTGTCGGAGTTATTGACTGATATTCCTGAGTTAGTATTTGTGTTGATAATTTCTGTGTTATTGGAGTTATTGATTGATATTCCATTATTAGAGTCTGTGATTGTAGTGTTTTTTATTTCTGTATTATTTGAACCATTAACTAGTATTCCATTATAATAATTAGTAAAATTGATGTTGCTGATATTCACATTATCAGCATTAATTGTTAATCCTGTTAGATTATTACCAGGATTCCAATAGCTATAATCTCCCTGAAATATTACTCCTCCGGGATTAGCTGTAATATTTATTGTTTTATTTACAACTAAGTAGATGTCAGTATATATTCCATCAAGGAAGAATAGAACATCTCCTGTACTCATGAATCCTAACATCATCTGAATGAAATCATTATTCATGTTATCATTTACAGTGTAGGTTGCTGCTGAAACTGTGCTACAACTTAACAGTGACATGACTAGTATTGAGCATATAATTGCTTTTTTTAACATTTATTTTTTTTCTCCTTTTATTCAATGTTTTCATTTATAAACTAATGAAAACGTATTTTTAAGTCTTATAATTAATTAAATGTGTTAAATTTGTAAATTATATATATGTAAGTTATTTACTTTTTAACACAGTCAAATATTATAATTATTACTATTTAAAAGTTGTTATATTCTTTTAAAAGAATAATCTTCATTTAAAATATTTTTCTATTAAATGAAAAAATTTAACAATTCCCAATTTTTTTTTTTAATATTTTTTCAAAAATTATTTTTATTAATTATAATTTTATTAAAATAACTGATAAAGAAATAATGCTCAAAGCATGTTTTTTGAAATTCTTGATAATGAATAAAAACAGTATCTATTCTATATTTTCATTGAATTTTATTTTTCTTGTAGATTTTTATTTTTCTTATTTTTTAAAAATGTCATATTCTATAATTTGAATATAAGGAATGTCTTTGTATGTTTGTAGCTTTTCATGATAATATCCAGAGAAAAATTTTTTATTTTTATTTTTCTCTTTTATTCATCTGTTTTTTAATAGAATATTCATTTAAATTGTAGATGTATATTTTTTTTTAGATACAATTTTCTGCAAATTCTCTTGAGAAATTTTTTTTTATTTTTAAAATTTATATTTCCTTATTAGGTTTTATACTGGATTATTTCTTTTTAAAATATTTTTTTATTAAAATATACGATAAATTATTTTTTGTTTTTATTTTTATCGTTAATTTATATTTTTTTCTTCATTATTAATCATTATAATTGTAGATGTATACATGAAAAAACAACAGTAAAGTATATATGAATGTTCGGTTAATAAATGCTATAGTTAATGAGAGAATAGTTAAAATTTTATTATATTAATAATGACTAAAATTTTTATTATTGATAATAGAATGGTTTTAGCTATGAAACTTCTTATTAACTATATAATTTTCTATGATTTTAAAAATATCATGGAGCAAGTTATTCAGATATAGACTATACAATTAATACAACTTATTTTTTTATTTAATGAGAGATAAATAAAGAAAAACAAGTAAAATTGTTTAATCTGTCATTAATACATAATTCGCACTCTATATCAGATATATACGCATATTCAATGCTTATTTTTATTGAACGAGAGATAAAATAATAACAAGTAAAATTGTTTTTATCTGATCATTTAAGTTAACCCAAAATTTATAATTTTGACCAATTTGAATAGCTGATAATAAAGCTATTTTTTTTATATGGGCATTATTTAATGAGTTCTAGACTTTCATGATTTGACTCATTATATTTTAATGATTCTCTGTGATTGGAGCTAATCTTGAGTTTTTATAAGATCATTATATTTTAATGATTCTCTGTGATTGGAGCTAATCTTGAGTTTTTATAAGATCATTATATTTTAGTGATTCTTTGTGATTGGAGCTAATCTTGAGTTTTTATAAGATCATTATATTTTAGTGATT
>WRMT01000235.1 GCA_009777005.1 Methanobrevibacter sp.
AAAATTTTTTTTTTTTTTAATTTTTTTTTTTTTTTTTTTTTTTTATTTAAAGGATATAAGATTGCGTTATATATTTTATACTACACCCAAACCTTCTTCAAATTCTGATGGTGGAATATATAGTACTTTCGCATAACCCAATTTAAGAAGTTCTTGATTAATGTTTATTCCATCTACATAAACAATAGCTAATGTTCTACCATATTTATCTTTAGGCTCTGCATTATCAATATCTAAATACACGGTTTTTCCAAGACACATACTTTTTATATAATTAGTAGCTTCTTCATATCCTGGTTGTCCTATTTCAGGAGTATCTATTCCAACTAAACGAATTCTTCCAACACCAACAACATCTATTGTATCTCCATCAACAACATTACTACAAAGTCCCTCAACTTCATAGTTTGGGTTGCTTAAGTTACTTATAGTTCCATTATAGCTATTGTTTGTATAATTTCTGTCATTTGGATTATCAATAACATTATTATCTACTCCAACAAATAGTTTTCCAAACACAGAAGATATAGCAAAAATTAAGAATATAATAAATATTATTCGTTTTAAATCTTTATTTTTCTTCATTTTACCTTAACTTCCTTTTAAATCATAATTATTAATTGATTTTATGTATACTTATTAAAAATATATTTTATAAATATTTTAAATATAACTATTAAAATAGTTTTTAAAGTTGTTTGTTATTAGGTTGGTTTTTTTGTAAAATAGTTTAAAGTTATTTAATATAAAAGTAAATATTAATATACAAGATTATTATTGTGAATATATTAAATTTATTAAATTTTGAGTGTTTTTATGAAAAATAAATTAATCAATGATTTTGAAAATAGCTATAAAATAGAAAAACATCCTGAAATAAAAGGAATTCAAATTATTGAAGATAAAAATAATTTTCCTATTAGTTGGTTAAATCAACAGGGTTACTGTGAATATAGCTTATATTTAGAACATTTTAAAGGAATTGAAACTAAACCTACTCAAGCAATGACTACTGGAGTAGCTGAACATCAAAAATTAGAGGATAAATTTAAAGAAACAGCAGTTCCAACTACTTTTGATGAAGTATTAGAAAGTTCAAAAGAAGAACTAGCTATTTCTCGAGAAATGTTTGTTATTTCACCAAAATATGGAATACGTGGATTTATTGATGAAATATGGATGACTCCTGAGGAATTTGTTATTATTGATGATAAACCTGGTACAATTCCTTATCCTTCAACCATTAATCAAGTTTTAGCTTATTGTTTAGCTTTTAAATCTAAGATTATTCAGGATGAATTTAAAGACAAACGAAAAATTAAAGCAGCTCTTAGAGAAAGAGGAACTGATAATATTTTCTGGATGGAGGAATTCGATGAAAATAATCAAAAAAAGATAGAATATTTAATTAATCGAATGCAAGGATTATTTGAAGGCTCAAAACCATTTATTCCTACTAAAAATCCGAATAAATGTAATAAATGTAGATTTCAAAGCTATTGTGAACATTTTTAGCTATTTATATTTTAATAATGGTAATATATAAGATCCTCTTTTAAAATAAATTCTACTACCCAAAAAACTTTAATAATATTAATAATTAATATGCATTACATCAGTATATTTTTTTTGCAAATGATTGATTTGCAAAAATTATTTTTTTCAAGTTTTTAGTTTTATTCAATGGTTTTATTGTGAAAAATTATTATTTTAGTTTTATTTAATGATTGATTGGTGTAAATTATTTTTTTCAGGTTTTTAGTTTTATTTAATGGTTTTATTGGTGAGAATATGTCGGATATTGCAGAAAATATTGTATTTAAAAAAGATTCTGGTGAAGAATTAGATATAAATCAAAAATATGTTGGTCTTAAAACAAGACAGAATGGAATAATGACAGTGAATTTTAGATGTCCTGAAGAAGAAATGAATAATGTTAAAAGTTTTTTTGAAGGTTTTAGGGCATCAGAACCTATAAAATTCGATATTGGAGAAACAGGAAATATTGAATGTTATTTTAAAGGTGTTTCACCATTATTAGAAAAAAACGATGGTGTAGGTCCACATTACTTTTTTTTATCAGTTACCTTACAAGAACTTAAAGAATACGAAGAAGAACCACAAACTGGAGGATGTTGTTTTTAAATCATTTTATTGGATGATTAATTTTGATTATCTTATGAACTTTTTAAAAAGAATAAACTTTTTTAAATAAAAAAAAGTAATAGCTATTATTTTATTATTATTAAAATTATAATTACTATAATTAATAATGAATAGCTATGTTTTAAATAAAGGTAAATTAAGAGTTGTAGTTTTAATTTTTAAGATAATAAATAGTTATTATATTATTATTTTAATAATTAAGCTTCTATTTTTTCATATTCATCTAATGAAGAGCTATTTTTTGATTCTAGTATTTTACCATCGAGTACTTCTATGGTTCTTTCTGCTAGTTTAGCTACATTCATGTCATGTGTGACTATGATTAATGTAACATTTTTTTCTTCATGGAGTTTACTCATTTGGTTTAGTATTTTTTCACTTGTTTTAGAGTCTAAGGAACCTGTTGGTTCATCAGCTAGTATTATAGGTGGGTTGTTGGCTAGTGCTCGAGCAATAGCTATTCTTTGTCTTTCTCCACCAGATAATTTTGTTGGTTTCATTTTAGCTTTGTCTTTTAGTCCTACAAGATCCAGTAATTCCAATGCTCTTTTTTTCCTATCTTTTCCTGATAATTTTCCTTCAAACATTGGTATTTCAATGTTTTCAAGTACTGAAATGTTTGGGATAAGGTTATGTAGTTGAAATACGAATCCAATTTTCTTTGATCTAAATTCAGCTAATTTTTTACTTTTTTTTAAGTCATATCCTGCTACATTTATGGTTCCATTGTTAGCTACATCTAGTGCTCCTATCATATTAAGTAGTGTTGATTTTCCTGAACCTGATGGACCTATAATTGAAACAAATTCTCCTTCTTTTATATTAAGATTTATCCCATTTAAAGCTTTTATACGTCCTTTTTCATAGCTTTTTTCAAGATTTTTTATCTCTACGATGTTTTCGTTATTCATAGAATTCAACCTCATTTATTCATATCTTAATGCTTCAGTTGGTGGTAATCTACTTGCTCTCCATGCAGGGTAGAATCCTCCAATTAGTCCAACAATAATAGCTACTGCAAATGCTTGTGCAAAGGTTTCAATATTATAAACAGGAGCCATACTTCCAAATATATCTAAATATACTAATAGTTCCATTCCAGCTATTCCCATAAGAGATCCTGCGATTCCTGCGGTTATAGTAAGAACTAATGATTCTCCAAGAATCATTCCAAGAATCCGTCTACCTTTCCATCCTACTGCTTTTAAAACACCGATTTCTCTGGTTCTCTCATAAACGGACATTATCATTGTGTTAATTATGCCTATTCCTCCAATAACAATAGCTAGTAATGATATTCCCCATGAAGCTGCATTCACCATGTCTAATGATTCAGCTACCATTTCAATATCTGTTATAGATGTAACTGTAGTAATATTATCTCCAAATTTATCGTCTATTTCATTGGTTATCTTTTCCACATCTGCTCCACTTTCAATATATACGTAAATGATACTGACTTTTCCTGAATCATCTAATAAATTTTGAACATCTTTAATTGAAGATAGGATTCCATTGTCTTGACTTGGATCTCCAGATTCAAAAATACCTACGATGACGAATTCTTGATTTTTAATGGTTATGTTGTCTCCTACACTTTTATTCAGCTCTTCCAATGCTAATTTACCAACTAATAACTCTTTAGAATCGTCTTCAATCATTCTGCCTTCTGTCACAACAGTTTTCATTGAACTAACATTAAACTCATTATTAGGGTCGATTCCTATTAACATGGAATATGGATTATTTTCTACAGGTACCATTCCAATGTAAACACCTTCAACATATCTCACTCCATTCAAGTCTTTGATTTTGTTTAACCATTCTTCATCTAAAGTAGCAGTACCATATGGAGTACCCATTGCATCAGATTCTTTACTAAGTATTGAAAAATCAGCTCCTCCCACACTAAGAGTTTCATCTAATGCTGAAGTCATACCTGCTGTTATAGCTCCAAGGGCAATGATTGTAGCTATTCCTATTCCAATTCCAATTATTGCAAGCAAAGCTCTGCTTTTATTTCGAAAAGGATTTTTAAAAATTAGTGATATAAATGACATAATGTTATAGTAGTTTTATGAAATATTTAAATATACTGTTGAATGGTATTGAAAGTATATTTACTTAGATGACTAATTTTTTGCAAAAAGTAATGGGAAAATAATATTGTAAATTCATTTTTTTCTTCAAATTTTTCTTATTTAAAAAAATAATGAATAAAAATTAGTTATATCTAAGATTTACAACAATCAATAGGTTTTTTTAAAATTAATATATTTTAATATAAATAAAGAATCTGAAAATGCAAAAAATTTCCTTTTCATCATAATAAAATTTTAAAAACATTTAAAAAAAATATTTTTTATATAATTTGATTTATTTTATTATTTTAAATTTTAATTAAGCATTAAATATAAATTTAAATAGGAATTTAAGAATAACTTTGAATGAAAAGGTTTTAAAGTTTTTAGAAGAATTTAATTAATGAATTTTAAATAAATTTATATTCTCATTTAGTTTTTATTAAAATCAATTAATTAACTAATATTAATTTACAGGGTGTCTGAAAATTGTAAAAAATTAGAGATGTATGATGTATTATTTATCGTGTTTTGAGTTCATTGGATAGTTGTTTTATAAAAGTACAATTTGTATAGTCTTTTAAAATAAAATTTTAAGATTTAAAGATTTAATTTTAATAATGAATAAAAATCCATATAGTTAAAATTAACTAAAAA
>WRMT01000236.1 GCA_009777005.1 Methanobrevibacter sp.
TCAGTTAATGAAAAAAATATTGGGAACAACACAAAAGAAATTATAAACAATCTTTTTGATAGATTATCCCTACAATCAAATCACGGCGAGTATTTAATAAGAAAAACACTTTCATACATAGAAGCTTCAAAATATGGTCTTTCAGAAAAGGAATTACTTGAATTATTATCCCAAAAAGAAATAATACAGGAATACAACACCAATATCAAATCACGTGAAGCAAAAGAAGCAGGAGATGTTGAAAATCTCCCCCATATTATTCTATCTAGAATATTAGCTGATTTAAATCCATATTTATCAGAAATATCTTATAATGGCATTCCTTTAATAAATTTTTACCATCAACAATTTTCAGATGTTGTACAAGAAAGATATTTTACAAATGAAAAGAAAAAAAGAGAGATTCATTTAGATTTAGCTAATTATTTTAAAAACAATCTTCTTTTGGCTAGAACATTTGATTCAAAAACAATTAATCCTAGAATAGTTGATGAATTACCTTGGCAATATTCATATGCAGAAGATTACAAACAATTAATTGAACTTATAACAAATATGGATTTTTTCCAAAAACTCTGGAACAAAGACATGTTTGAATTAAATTATTTCTTGTCCTTAATAAGAAATAACCTTCCTACTTACTCAATTAAAGAATCATTTAAAAAAGTTGTGGAAAACAATTCACAATATAATAGTTACATTTTGATTATTTTAGGACTTTTTTTAACTCATGGTGGTCTTGTCTATGAAGCAATGAAACTTTTTCAAGAAGTAGAAAAACGTAGTCGGAAAAATAATGATAAAGAATATTTAGCAGTTTCATTGAATAATCAAGGCATATTATTGCCCCAAAACTCAGATAGTTTGGATAATGCCATGGAATTATTTAAAGAATCAGAACAATTATACCGAGAAAGCAATCCCAAAAGAGTGCCAGAATCTTTAGTTAATCAAGCAAGAACCCTCCTTAAACAAAGAAAAATAGATGAAGCAACAAGAATTTTTAAGGAAATAGAAGAAACTTGCAATGGAAGTAAAAATTTACATGAAAATAATGCATTACAAATATGTTTGAAAGACCATGGATGGATGTTCGAAAAATCTGGTGAATATGATAAAGCAATGGAACTTTATCGAAAGTCAGAAATAATCAATCGAGAACTTCATAATAGAGGTGGCTTATCCCATTCTTTATATGGAATCGCTTCAGTATATTTCTATAAAAATGACATGTATAATGCAGTGAAAATTCTTAAAGAGTTAGAAAAACTTTGCCGAGAAATTGGTTCTGAGGATATTTTAAAAGAATGTTTATCTTTAAAAGCTAAAATAATTGAAATAAATGGAGGATTTGATAAAGGAAATGAAATTCGTGCTGAAATAAAAGAATTAATGAAAAAATTCGAATATGAGAATCGGCAGAAATAAAAATCCATGTAAATTAATATGTTGTTAAAATTAATATTGCTTGAAAGAAAATAAACATATGTAAATGAGGGAAAAATATGAAGTTGTTTAATAAACTAAAAAATCTTAATTCGGAAAAATATAGTGAACACTCAAATAAAGATGATTTAGCTACTGAGATAGCTAATCAACTTTTTCCAGAGTTAGGTATTGGAAAAGCATCATTTATTGTCGATGGAGATCCTGACAATATAAATAATCTATTAGTTCCATTGAGTATGAAAGGAGATATGCTTCTTGCTGAGGGTAAAATGGATGAAGCAATGGATTGTTTTAAAAAAGTTGAAAAAATTTGTCGGGAACATGATAACAAAGACTTTTTATCAAGTTCTTTAGGCAATCAGTCATTAATACTCCTAAAACAGAATGACTTAGATGGAGCTATGGAACTTTTGATTGAAAAAGAACAGTGTTGCAGAGAAATAAATAAAATAAGTGGATTAGTGCCATGTATATTTAATCAAGGGTATATTTTATATTTAAAAAATCAAGTAGATAAAGGATTAGATAGGATGAAAGAAGCCACCAATATTGCACTTGAATGTGGATCTACTGACCTTTATAGAAAATATACAAATCTTTATAAAAAATTTAAATAAACTATCCTATAGGAACATTAAAAATATAGGGAGTACCCAAATAAAAATTTTCCCAAAAAAGACAAAATGCTGAACAAATCCAAGTTGTTCATGTTCTTTATTTGCAAAAATTGTTCGTTGGGTAGTTTCTGAATGAATTATGAATGATGGTTGGTCAAATGGAACTATTTAATAAAGTAAAAAATTTTGTTAAAACAGATAAAAACGCTTTACAATTTTCTTTAGGCGAAGAAGCAAGTAAACTTCTTAAGTCAGGTGAAAATATAAAAGCATTGAAACTCTTTAAAAAACAGGAAGAAATTTGCCGGAAAATCAAAAATCAAAAATGTCTGAAATACTCTTTAAATTTCCAAGGAGATATTCACACAATTTTATGTGAATATGATGAAGCAGAACAAGCATTGAATGAATCAGAAAATATTGCTCGTGAAAATAATGATTTAATAGGACTGCAAGCAACTTTAGGTTCTAAATCTGTATTATTCAGTAAAATGAATAAATGTGAAGAAGCATTAGGCTTTTTAGATGAAGCTGAAAATATTTGTCGTTTAATTAATCATTCTATTGGTTTACAAGCTGTTTTTGGTAGTAAAGGTAATATTCATCGACAACAAGAAGAATTCGATGAAGCTTTGAAATTTTTTGAAGAACAAGAAAAAATTTGCCGTTTAATTGATGAAAAATTTGATTTAGTTAAATCAATATTTAATCAAGGTTTAGTATTAATCCTGAAAGGTGAGGAAAATGAAGGTCTGGATTTAATTGAGGGTGCAATGAATCTTGCTCAAAAATATGAGTATAGTTCTATTTACCTACAAGGAGAAAAAATAGTTTCTCAGTTTAAGAATTAAAAAAATATAATATTAAAATGATGGATCATGATTGTTTAGTTGCACATAAAATACCCATTGGATTATACCTGTTCAATTAAAGCATCACCGTGCCAACCTAAGGATTTTTTATAAAATTCCAATAAATTTAGTATTAATTTTTAATATATTTTTAAATAAAAACAATTAATAAACACCTATTTTAAAAAAATAGATTTTAGAAAAAATAATTAATTTTTTATAAATAATTTAATACAAACTTTTCTTCAAGTATAATATTAAATTAGATAATATTATAACTATCACTATTTAAGAGGAGTATATTTTTATTAAAATTAAAAGAGATAAGATTAGTTTAAGAGTATAAGGAGAGTTTTGTTATGTCTAATGTTGTTGAGTTTGTAACTTTTAAACTTAAAAAAGGAGCATCTGAACCAGATTTTTTATTAGTATCAGATAAATTTAATCATGAATTTCTTGCTAAGCAAAAAGGATACATTTCTCGGAACTTACTTGTTGATGGTGAAATCTGGGCTGACTTAGTCTTTTGGGAAACAATGGAAGATGCAAAAAATGCAGTGAAAGCCTTTAGAAAAAGCGAAGCAGCTAAGGAATACATGTCTTTTTTAAACGGACCAAGTTGTAAACTTCTTCATCTTTCAGTGAAGAAAAGTTATTAAATTTTAATTAGAAACAAGCTTTAGACGAATAATAATCATCAATGTAAGAAATAGCTAGGTAAAATCATGAAAATAAGAAAAGCAGTAAAAGAACTAGATCCTTATGTTCCAGGAAGATCACAAGATGAAATAGCTGAAGAATTTCACTTGAAAAAAGAAGACATTATAAAGCTAGGATCTAATGAAAATCCATGGGGACCATCAAAAAAAGTAGCTGCAGCTATTCAAAAAGAATTAAATGCAATTAATCGCTACCCTGAATCTGACTTGTTCGAATTAAAAAAAGAAATAGCTAATTACTCATGCGTAGCTACTGATGAAATTATCGTTGGTGGGGATGGTGCAGATGAAATCATAGATATACTTGCAAAAGTTTTCATAGAACCTGGAGACGAGTTTATTGTTCCTCTTCCATCATATATGTACTATGAATTTTTATTCAAGCCATACGGAGCGGTTCCAGTTTATGGGAAATGGGATTTAGATGAAAATAAACTGGATATTGATTCAGTACTTGATGCAATAACTGAAAAAACAAAAGTTATATTTTTATGCTCGCCTAATAACCCTACAGGAACATTAATCCCTCAAGAAGATATTATAAAAGTTTTAGAAGCTACTGATACTGTTGTTGTAGTGGATGAAGCTTATTTTGAGTACTCTAAAGTTAATAATGTGAATCTGATAAATAGCTATCCTAATGTTTTTATAATGAGGACTATGTCAAAGGTTTTAGGATTAGCTGGAATGAGAATTGGTTATGGATTAGCTAATGCAGAAATGATTGAATATATGCATAGGATAAAACCAGTTTTTTCCCTTACAAAACTATCTTATGTAGCTGCACTAAATACTTTAAAGGATAAGAATTATATTAATGAATCTATTGAAAAAGGGATTGAAAGTAGAGAATTTTTGTTTAATGAACTCAGTAAAATTAAATCCTTAAATGTTTTTAAATCACATTCAAATTATATATTAGTAGGGATTGAAAAAACAGGATTTAAAGCTTCAAAGCTATCAAAAGAACTTTTGAAAAAGGGAATAATTGTTAGAGATTGTACTTCATTTAAGGGTTTAGATGAATATTGGATTCGAGTTAGTATTGGAACAATGGAAGAGAATAAAAAGTTCATATCTATTATTAACACTATTTTAAAATAAAAAAAAAAAAAAAAAAAAAAAAAAAAAAAAACAAAACCTTAACCCAAAATTTTTTAAAAAAAAACCCCTTTTAAAAAAAAAACCTAAAAAAAAAAAAAAAAAATAATTTTTTTT
>WRMT01000237.1 GCA_009777005.1 Methanobrevibacter sp.
TTAATTATTAATATAATATGTTAAAAACAAATATATTTAAATATTTATTTTTAATTTAAATATATAATAAGTTTTTAAATCAAATTATATAAATGATTTTGTTGTAAAAATGATTATGGGAGTTTCTAATAGGAGATATTATGAAAGTTGAATTTGGCAATGTATGTATTGGTGATGGAGAAAAGATTTTTATTATAGCTGAAATCGGTGTTAACCATAATGGGGATATTAATTTAGCTAAAAAAATGATTAAAGAAGCAGCTAAATCTGGAGCCAATGCTGTTAAATTTCAAACATTTATCACTGAAGACATGATCACTAAAAACACAAAGAAAGCAAAATATCAGGAGAAAAATTCTAAAGGTTCTTCCCAAGCCGAAATGATTAAAAAACTTGAGCTAAGTAAAGATGATTTTTTTGAATTATCTAATTATGCAAGGTCCAATAATGTTTTATTTTTATCCTCTCCATTTGATATTAAAAGTGTTGATTTACTGGATAAACTTGATGTTCCTGGATTCAAGATAGGTTCTGGTGAACTTAATAACTTTGAATTACTAGAATATATAGAGAAAAAAGGCAAACCCATAATAATATCTACTGGAATGTCTACATTAGAGGAAATTCAAGAGACATATAATTTTATTAAAAATAAAGATCAGCTAATCATTTTGCATTGTATAACTGGATATCCTTCTAAGTTTGAAGATGCTAACCTTAAATTTATAACCACTCTTAAAGAAAAATTTGAAGTTCCAATTGGATTTTCAGATCATAGCTTAGGTATTGAATTAGCTATAGCCTCTGTAGGATTAGATGTTTGTGTCATTGAAAAACATTTCACAATTGATAAAACTCTGGATGGACCAGACCATAAAGCTTCTTTAGAACCCCAGGATTTTAAGGCAATGGTTGATGCTATTAGAAATGTTGAGATAGCTATGGGAGATGGTGAAAGGACAATGTGTGAAAGTGAATTAGAGATAAAAAAGGTTGCAAGAAAAAGCATTGTAGCTGCTGTTGATATTCCCAAAGGCTCAATATTGAACAAGAAGATGTTAGCTATTAAACGTCCTGGTACTGGAATAGAACCTAAGTACTTAAAATCATTAATTGATAAAAAAACAACAGTTGATATTAGAAAAGACGATCTTATAAAGTATGATTTCTTGTCTTGATAAAGGGATTTCATGAAACGAAAAATATTATATATTAGTGGAACACGAGCTGATTATGGTCTAATGAAGAAATGTTTATCATTAATTGATAAGTCTCCTAATTTAGATTTAGAAATTGGAGTTTGTGGAATGCATTTAATGGAAGAATTTGGGTCTTCAATTAATGAAATTAAAGAAGATGGATTCAAAATAAACATTATTAATGTTGTGTTTGAAAATGATAGTAAAGTTTCTATGTCAAAGTTTATAGGAGAATTTATAGCTTTACTTACCCAGAAGATAAAAGACATTAAACCAGATATAATTCTTCTTTTAGGTGATAGGGTAGAGATGTTGGGAGGAGCTATTGTTGGTGCGTATTTAAATATTCCTACTGCTCATTTGCATGGTGGAGAACTTAGTTCAACTGTTGATGAGTATGCAAGACATGCAATAACTAAATTATCAAATATTCATTTGGCAGCATCACAGCTAAGCAAAGAAAGAATTATTTCAATGGGTGAAGATTCTGATAAAGTTTTTTTTGTCGGTGCTCCAGGATTGGATGAAGTATTGGATGAAAACCTCATTTCTTCAGATGTTTTAGCTAATAAATATGATTTAGATTTATCAAAACCTTTGGTCATAGCTATTCAACATCCAGTTTCATTAGAAGCGGATAAATCCAAAGAACAGATTCTAGAAACTCTCATTGCTATTAATAAATTTAAATATCAAACAATCATGATTTATCCTAATGCAGATGCTGGAAATCAAGCAATGATTGAGACTATTAATGAATATAAAGAAAATAATAATTTACATTTTTTAAAGACATTTAAAAATATTGAACATAGAGAATTTCTGAGTTTAATGAATATAGCAGATATAATGATTGGAAATTCAAGTAGTGGAATTTTTGAAGCTCTTTACTTTAATCTTTCTGTAGTAAATATTGGATCAAGGCAAGATGGCAGGGAAAGAGGAAAAAATATTATAGATGTAGGATATAATTCTTGCGAAATTGAGGATGCTATTAATGTAGCTATGAGTGCTGATTTTAAGCAAAACTTAATTAATTGTTATAAACCATATGGTAATGGAAATGCATGTGGAAAAATAGTTGATATTTTAGATAATATCAAACTAGATAATGATTTGCTTAAAAAACAGCTATTTTTTGAAAAAAAATAATATTTTATTTATATTTAATTTTATTTATTTATATTTAATTTTATTTATTTATATTTAATTTTATAATTATTGAGGTCATATAATGAATATTCCTTTGTTTAAAATTTTTCACGATGAATTGGATATTGAACAAGTAAGCACTGAAATAAATTCTGGAGCTAATTGGGCTGTTGGTCCTAAAGTTGAAGAATTTGAAGAAAAAATAGCTAATTATATGGGGTGTGAATATGCTGTAGCTTTAAATTCTGGAACATCTGCATTACATGCAAATCTTTTAGCTAATAGAATTGGAAAAAATGATGAAGTTATTGTGCCTTCATTTACTTTCATAGCAACTGCCAATGCACCTCTTTTTGTTGGTGCTAAACCTGTTTTTGCAGATATTGAAAAAGATACCTTTGGATTGGACCCAGAAAGTGTTGAGGAGAATATCACAAAAAATACAAAAGCAATTATTCCTATTCATTATGGAGGTTGTCCATGTAAAATAAATAATTTAAAGGATTTAGCTGAAGATAATGATTTGATTTTAATTGAAGATGCAGCTGAATCTTTTGGTGCAGATATAAATGGAAAAATGACAGGAACTTTTGGAGATTCTGGAATTTTAAGCTTTTGTCAAAATAAAATTATTACCACTGGTGAAGGAGGAGCATTAATTACAGATTCTAAAAAATTATATGAAGAAATTGTCCTTATACGCTCACATGGCAGACTAGAAAATGAAGATTATTTTAATTCTGCAAGTTTCTTTGATTACATTTCTCTAGGATATAATTGGAGAATGTCTAATATAACCTCTGCTTTAGGATTAGCACAAATTGAAAAAGTTAATGAAATTATCCAAATGAGGATAGAAAAATCAGAATATATGACTAAGCGATTAAATGAGGAAACTGATGAAGTAGAAACATTTAATCCTCCAAAAGGATATAAATGTGTTTATCAATTATATTCGGTTTTAGCTAATTTTAGGGATGAATTGATTGATTATTTGTCTGAAAATGGAATATCTTCGAAAATTTATTTTGATCCAGTACATTTATCTAATTTTTATAGTGAAAAATTAAAATATAAATCTACATTACCTGTAACTGAAGAGGTATCTAAGAAAACATTGACTTTACCAATGTTTCCATCTATTACGCATGATGAAATTGATTATATTGCCAGTAAAGTAGGTAAATTTTATAATGATAGATAATTTATTCTCTGTAAATTTTCATTATTTTCATAATATAAAAGTATATTTATTTAATAAGACATAATATGATTTAGTTAAAAATCAAATTTTTGCAAAAAATTATCAATAATTAAATTAAATTTATTTTTAAAATAATTAGTATTTTCATTTTAAAAAATAACTAATAATAGCTATTTGTATTTGAAATTAGTGATATTTACTAATTAATTTAAAAATTAAAATATTTTATAGTTATTTTGGAAAATTTTATACATTTTATTAATTTAAATTATGGAAAAAATTTTTTTAAATTTATTTTATTAGAGTTTTAATTATATCTTTTTTAAATTTATTTTAATAGAATTTTAATTAGAATTTTAATTATATAATTATTTCACAAACACTTCATTATAACTATAACAAAAATAAATGTTGAAAGTATTATTATAAATTATTATTAATTACTAATTTTTATTAATTATTATTAATTATTATTAATAGCTGCTTTATTGTTTTCGAATATTATTTAGGCGTGAATATCATGGAATCATTTTATAAAGGTAAAAAAATATTAGTAACTGGGGGATCTGGATCTATTGGGTCTGAAATTGTTGAAAAACTTGTTTCACTTCCTGTTGATTCAATTCGTGTCTTTGATAACAATGAAACCGCACTCTTTGATTTAGAAACAGACCTCAATTCTCCCAAGATTAGGACATTAATTGGGGATATTAGGGATTTAGAAAGGCTAAATAGGGCTTTTGAAGATATTGACATAGTTTTCCATGCAGCTGCCCTTAAACACGTACCTTTATGTGAATTTAATCCTTTTGACGCGGTTAAAACTAATGTGGTCGGCACACAAAATGTTCTTGATGCTGCCATTAATTGTGATGTAGCTAAAGTTATTTTAGTTAGTACAGATAAAGCTGTAAACCCTATAAATGTGATGGGAGCTACTAAACTATTAGCTGAACGCTTAATACTTTCAGCTAATTCTTATGCAGGTAATAAAAGGACTATTTTTTCATGTGTAAGATTTGGAAATGTTTTAAATTCTAGAGGATCTGTAATTCCTTTATTCAAAAAACAAATTAAAAATGGTGGACCAGTGACTATTACTGATCCAGATATGACTCGATTCATTATGCATATTTCTGATGCAGCAGATTTAATTTTAAAATCAGGACAAAAGGCTATTGGAGGGGAAATATTTATATTAAAGATGTCTGCTGTTAAAATAACGGATTTAGCTAATGCAATGATTAATATTTTAGCTCCTATTCATGATTT
>WRMT01000238.1 GCA_009777005.1 Methanobrevibacter sp.
ATGAGAAAAATATTTTTATATAATCATATTGAAAATATAAATTTTTACAAATAGAAATTTACTATAATTTTAAAATAAACTTATAAAATAATATATGAAAAATTTTTGACTTGTGATCCTTGACTTTTATTCAGAATTTCAGAAAATACGAAAACTTATATAAGTTCAATAACATAATGAATAAATGTAAGAGTTAGGTAATGCCTAGCAATCTTGTCACAGTAAGTGGCGAATTACGGTATTGTTAGGTTCTAATCTTATTCTATTTTTAAGATACTATCAAATTTCTATAATATTTGACTTTAATTTTAGTAATTTAACATATTCATTATTTTTATTTTCAAATTTTTGAAAATAAGACCATGCTATGCAATCAACAACTTGCAATCCTCTGTAATTTTGAGAATAGCTATGCTCTATGTTTATTCTAAAATTGTTCATGTTATTTAAATTACTTTCGAATATTTCATTAAAATTTTGAATTTCTTTCGTTGTTTTTGATTTATCAACCCTTACTTCTAAATGATTTTTAATTTCTATCTGATTAGCTATTTTACTAGCTAGTAAATCATATAGTTTATTTTTATCATTATTATGATATAATTTATATCTGTTTTCTTTTTTTAAAATAGCTGAAAAAATCTCAGAATTTGTTTTATTTAATTTTTTTATAATATATTTATTCAGCTTGACTGAGCTTTCTGTAGCTTTTAATTCTTGACTTTCCTTTATTTCTTTAAAAAAATTTTTTCTGACTTTTTTAATTATTTTTTCTAATGGTTTACCATCTTGTCGTATTAAAATAGCTGAAATAACTAAATATTTTGAACCATTATATCCTAAATCACCACTTTCATCAATATACAAATAATCCATTAACTAACTCCATTTCAGCTTTTTTAATCTAAACTATTAACCTAGTTGTTATGACATTTTAATTTTGGTACTATTAATTTAATGCTTGACAAACATTTATCAGACAATAAAATCATCACGGTGCAAAATTCCTATTTTAATAATTTAACAATGTCCATCATGAAAATGTACAAACCATACCATATAAACCAATATTGTCTTGTCATGACAATAATTTTCAAATGAACTTTACTTAACTAACATTTAATTTTATTTTTTCCTTTGAAAAAGCTATAAGTCTATTAACTCTTTGTATTAATTTTGCATTGTTTTCATATTTAAACTTTCTGTATTTTTTACTCTTCTTTTTTGTTTTCACTATAAGAATCCTACCTATAATATAGATAGGAAAAGGAAACTAGAGATAGAAAAATATAAATATGAGGATGAATCATATTCAAATTAAACTTGTTTTAAATCAGACCAAATTGGAATTGAAGAACCTAAAATATTGATGTAATGATTGTTTTTTTAATCCCAAATTTTTTAAAATATATTTTAAAGTTTTGAAATGATATGATGAAAAGGTTATTGAATAGTTTAAAATTGACTAAATAGTATTGAAACACCTAAAATATAGATTTTCAAGGTTTTTTCTGTAGGTAATTATGATTCTAGATAATTTAATCATTTATTACCTAATGATTCACATATAGATAAATAGAACATTATTTTTGTTATTTGCATTAATAATTAATGTTTAATATTTTAAAAAAAATAATTATATTTAAAAATTTAAATAAATAATTAGTTTTTTATAATTTAAAAAAATAACTAATATCATTTTCAAAAATTTTTTTCGAAGCTATATGAGGATATATTATGAGTAATTTTCAGGAAAAAGTAAGTTTTATTTGGGATTTAGCAGATCTCCTAAGAGGATCTTATAAAAGAAATGAGTATCAAAAGGTTATTTTACCTTTCACAGTATTAAAAAGATTTGATTCTGTTTTAGAATATTCAAAAGAAAATGTTCTAAATGAATATAATAAATATAAGGATTCTCTAGATAACTTTGAGCTTTTACTAATGGATGCCGCAGTTGATGAAGATGGAAATAATTTAGGTTTTTATAATAAGTCTAAATTTGATTTTAAATCCTTACTTGCAGACCCTGAACATTTAGAAGAAAATTTAATTCATTATATTGATAGTTTTTCATCAAATGTTGAAGATATTTTTGAAAATTTTTATATTAAAAATCAAATTACAAAGCTTGAAAAAGCTAACTTACTATATTTATTGATTCAAAAATTTTCTGAAACTAAGGTAGATTTACATCCTAGTATAGTCTCTAATCATGAAATGGGCTTGATTTTTGAAGAACTAATCCGTAAATTTTCTGAACAATCTAATGAAGAGGCAGGAGAGCACTTTACTCCTCGTGATGTTGTTAATTTAATGACAGAACTAATGTTTGTTGAAAATGGTTATCATCTAAAGGAAGAGAACTTAATTAAAAAGATTTATGATCCTGCCTGTGGTACAGGTGGAATGCTTACAAGTTGTGAAGATTATATAAAGGAAAGAAATGATTCAATCGAAGTAGCTTTATATGGTCAAGAAGTAAATGAAGAAATTTATGCAATTTGTAAAGCAGACATGCTTATGAAAGGTGGAGAAGCACATATTAAAGGTCCTTCAAGTACTTTATCTAGTGATCAACTCCCTGATGATAAATTTGATTATATGATTTCAAATCCTCCTTATGGAAGAAAATGGGAATCAGATAAGGATGAAGTATTAAAAGAATCTGAACTTGGTTATGATGGACGATTCGGTGCAGGAACTCCAAGAATCAATGATGGGCAGCTATTGTTCTTGCAACACATGATTAGTAAAATGAAAACAAAAGAAAGATCACGAATAGCTGTCATTACAAATGGTTCTCCTTTGTTTACAGGAGATGCAGGTTCTGGTGAAAGCAATATAAGGAAATGGATAATAGAAAATGATTATTTAGAAGCTATTGTTGGCTTACCAGAGCAGCTATTTTACAATACAGGAATTAAAACATATGTCTGGATTTTAACTAATGAAAAGCCAGAAAATAGAGCAGGGAAAATCCAACTGATAGATGGAACCAAAGAATTTGTTAAAATGCGAAAAAGTCTTGGAAGCAAAAGACAGGAACTTTCAAAAGATAACACTCAAAATATCATAGATTTCTACAATACCTTTGAAGATACAGATAAAATAAAAATATTTGATAATGAAGACTTTGGATATACAAAAATAGTTGTAGAAAGACCACAACAACTAAATTATCAAGTATCAGATGAACGAATTGAAAATTTATACTCTATCCCAGCATTTTCTAAGTTAGCTACAAGCAAAAGTAAAGATTCCAAAAAAAAGATGAAAGAAGAAGAAAAAGGTAAAAAAGAACAAAATAGTATCATAACCTCTTTAAAACAAATACCAAATAAAATCATGAAGAACTGGGATGAATTTGATAATTTTGTAAGTGATGAATTAGGTAGCCTAAATTTAACCCCAACTTTTAAAAGAAACATAATTTTAGCTTTATCAGAACATGATGATGATGCAGATTATGTTAAGGACAACAAAGGAAAAATAAAACCAAACCCAAACCTTAGAGATACTGAAAAAATCCCCCTAAAAAAAGACATTGAGGATTACTTTAAAGATGAAGTTCAAAAATATTATCAAGATGCCTGGATGGATAGAAAAAAAGATAAAATAGGTTATGAAATAAATTTCACTCAATACTTCTATAAATATGAACCACCAAGACCTCTTGAAGAAATTGAAGAAGATATTAAAAAAATTCACATGGAAATTTCTAGCTTAATCAAAAAGATTTAGGTGTTAATATGCTGGAACTAAAATTAATAGTTAAAAAAGCTAAAGAATCTGATATTAGGAGAGGTTGGGTTAGGATTAATGAAAATTATAGAAAAGGATTAAATAGTAATTCTTTAATAAAAATTGTACATGGAGATAACAATGTAATTCGAATGTTATATGGAGATAATAATTCAAATCAAAAAAATATTTATCTTGATGAACCAACTAGGTATGATTTAGGTGTGGTTGATAAAATCAATGAAGAAATAACTTTTGGAATAAAACAATATGCGGGTATCAAAAAAATTAAATATATTTCTTTTTATTTAAATCATCCAGATAATGCTCTAAAGTTTACTACAATAATTTCGCTGATTTCTTTGTTATTGGGGGTTTTTTCATTAATTATTGCATTAATTTCATTTTCAGGGTAAAATTATGATATATAAACCTTATAAAAAATACAAAGATTCTGGTGTTGAGTGGATTGGTGAAATTCCTGAGGATTGGGAAATTGTACCAGTTAAAAAATATCTAAAATTTTTGATTGGAGGAACACCCTCAACATCTAGAGAAGAATATTTTGAAGGAGATAATATTTGGGTATCAATTTCTGATTTAAATGATAAAGATGTCATTCATGATTCAAAAACAAAGATTTCTGATGAAGCAATTCAGAAATCCAATGTCAAAAAAATTCCTATTGGTTCTTTATTATTTAGTTTTAAGTTAAGTGTAGGGCTCACAGCATTTACTGGGGCGGAATTATATACTAATGAAGCTATTGCTTCTTTTTTACCTAATAAAACCGTGAGTCTGAATTTTTTTAAATATATTCTTGGAAGGGGATTTGAAAATAATGGATTTGAAAATATTTATGGTGCTAAGCTATTTAATACAGATTTAATTAAAGAAGCAAGGTTTCAATTACCTGAAACTTTTGATGAACAAGAAAAAATAGCTAATTTTTTAGATAAAAAGACTTTAGCTATTGATAAAGCTATTGAAAAAAATAAAAAATTAATTGAACTTTTAGAAGAAAAAAGAACATCTTTAATAAATCATGTAGTTACTAAAGGACTCAACCCAAAT